>JAZQRG010000001.1:0-14702 GCA_045629445.1 Mycetocola sp.
GTGGCCCAAGAACTTGCGAAGACCCAGTACGTTCCCAAGTGACGCCGCTGCCCCACCTGGCTCCGCCACCTGGCCCCGCCACCTTCACGACCGATTCAGCGCCCCGGTTCCGGATTGTTCGTTCGGATGACCTCGAGCCTCGCGCGGTATTCCGTTTCGTCGATGTCGCCATTGGCAAATCGCTGTGCGAGTGTGGCCTCGGCCGTTCGGCCGGCCTGATGTGCCATCGCCCACGGCGGGCCGGAGCGCCGGAAACGACGCCCGACAAAGGCAAACAGCAGCGCGAGAACGACAATCCAGAAGAGTGGGATGAGGATGAAGAGCCAGCCAAAACCCGGTCCAGGTCCTGGGCCCCAGCCGGGATGCAGCTGGAGAGCGGTGTTTGTCAGTGTGGTGAGCATGAGTGCGTCCATTCCTTCGGCGGTTCCGGCGGAACCGTTCTGCACTCACTCTCCCGAACCTCGACGCCGGGCGAATCTGCCCGCACGACGAATCCGGCGTACTCCTCGCGGACGAGGATGCTGGCGCTGCTACACCGAAAAGCCGGGTGTCACGAGTCCACTCTCGTAGGCGAGCACGACAAGCTGCACCCGATCACGAGCGCCAAGCTTGGTGAGGATGCGGGAGACATGCGTCTTCGCGGTCAACGGGCTGAGGAACAGCCGAGCACCGATCTCATCGTTACTGAGGCCTGCGGCGACCAGCACCATGACCTCCCGTTCCCGATCCGTGAGGTCGTTGAGCCCATCCACCGGCCGAACCGCCACGAGACCGCCCGCAATACGCTCGAGCAGCCTCCGGGTCACGCTCGGTGACAACAGCGCATCACCGGAAGCCGCCACCCGCACCGAACGGATCAGCTCGACCGGTTCGGTGTCCTTGACGAGAAACCCGCTTGCCCCCGCCGCAATCGCCTGAGCCACATACTCATCGAGCTCAAAGGTCGTTACGACAACGATGTGCGTCCCGCCCAGTTCACCCGCTGCGGTGATCTGTTCAGTCGCCCACAGTCCGTCACCGCCTGGCATCCGAATATCCATGAGGACGACGTCTGGACGTTCGGCGCGCACGAGAGCAACGGCATCCGCCCCCGTCGACGCCTCACCGACGACGTCAATGTCGGGCTCGGCCTCGAGCAGCGCACGAAATCCCGCTCGGATCAGCTGCTGGTCATCGGCCAGAACGACACGGATCGTCACGACTGCTCCTTCGGGATGCTAACGGTGACGACGAACCCACCGGCGACAGCGCCGTCCGCGGCAGCATTACCGGCGGTGAAAGTGCCTCCGAGCAGCGTCGCACGCTCCGCCATCCCGAGCAGCCCGCTTCCGCTCGACCCCTCGCGCGTCTGATCCTGGACACCCGCACCGTTGTCGGTCACCGTCAGACGGATGCTGTCGCCGAACTCCTCGAGGACGACGCTCACTCTGGACGCACGAGCGTGCCGGAGGACGTTGGTGAGGCTCTCCTGGGCAATCCGGTACAGCGCCAGCTGTACCCGCGCCGACGGCAGTTCGCTGAGCGAATTGTCGAGGGACACATCGATTCCCTGAGCGCGGAACGAGTCGACGAGCCGCGGAAGGGCCGCCAGGTCAGGTTCGGGCACCCGACTGGCAGGATCCGATGAGTCCGAACGCAGGAACGCGAGCACACCCCTCACCTCATCAAGCGCCGTTTTGCTCGACGTCTTAATGTGAGTCAGTGACTCACGGGTCTTCTCGGGTTGCGTGTCCATGAGGTGCAGCCCGACCCCGGCCTGCACGTAGATCTGGGACAGCGAATGGGCAAGAACGTCGTGCAGTTCACGGGCAATCCGCATCCGCTCGGCCTGTTCAACGCTCGCGCGATGCTGCTGCGAACGCTCTCGAGCTTCACGGACGTGCTCCCGCCTGGTCCGGCCGCCCTCGGCGAGGGCCACGAGCAGCGCGAGTCCTGCCGTGACGAACGCAATCCGAACGGGATTCCAGTCCAGTCCGATGGCCGAACCACCGATCACAGCGACGAGCCACCCGGAAACAACCGAGGCATAGACCCAGATTCGAGCACCACGAAAGATGCCGGAAAGGATCGCGAATCCGAGCGCGATCGTTGGCGGACCGACGAATGGCACGAGCAGAAGGTCGGCAACGGCAACGGCGGTGACGGCAGCGACAACGGGTCCCGGGTAGCGCCTGGCACCGATCAGGAGCAACGGACTGGCGAGGACGAGCAGGGCCGCAACCACTGTCTCGGCTGCTGAGTACGGTCCCGTCCGCCAGAGGATGAACAGCGTCGGCGGAACCTGCACGAGAAACGACAGGACAACAGGGAACCACAGCCGAACAGCGGGAGGGAGCCCGCGGAAGCCAGGTCCGAATCCCTCCGCTGGGCCGTAACCCCGGTCTGACCCGAATTCTGGACCGTATCGCCGACCGCGATGACCCGACCACAGGGCGGGGGCGTCGACGCCGTTCGTCCCCGTGCGCGGTGTGTCCATCCCTCGAGAGTATCGCCCGTTCACACGATCCGCGTCGGCCGCGAGGAGACCCAGCGACTACACCGGAAGGAGTAGCCGGATGCCTCGGAGAAAGCTAGCCGAACAGATTCACTGGCTTGACGATGTCAGCAAAGATGAGCAGAGCGCTCATCCCACCGAGGAAGATCACGACGATGAAAGTGAGTGGCATGAGCTTCGCCGCATCGACCGGACCGGGATCCTTACGGGAAAAGAGCTTCGCGAAGAAGCGCCGAATCGACTCCCACAGCGCCGCTGCCACGTGACCGCCATCGAGCGGAAGCAGCGGAACCAGGTTGAACACGAAGAGCGCGACATTGAGCGATCCGAGAATGCCGAACATGGTCTGCACCTTTGCCGACACCGGCACTTCATCCATGCTGACGATTTCACCGGCAACACGACCGACACCAACAACACTGATTGGACCGTTCGGGTCACGCTCACCAGGGCCGAACGCGGCGTTCGCGATTCCGACCAGGCGCTCGGGCAGGTTGAGGATCATGTCAGCGACCCGAGCGACGTTGTCGCCGACGGCGGGAAGAACCGCGGTCACCGGCTGCGGCACGAGTTCGGACTGTGAACCGATACCGACAAAGCCGACCTCTTCGGTCACTGGCTCGCCAGCGGCATCCGTGCGGATCTCACCGTTGTCGTCGAGGACCGCTCGCTCGGTCAGGAGCGGAGTGAGCGTCACCGTCTGGGTCTCACCGTCACGCTCAAGCACGACCTCAAGGTCCTTACCCGGAGAGGTGCGGATGATCTCTGTGGCGTCATCCCAGCTGTCGACTTTCTCACCGGAGACAGAGATGATGGTGTCGCCTGGCTCAAGGCCGGCCGCAGCGCCTGGCGCGAGCGGATCATTCGGATCACAGGTGGTCTTGGTGCTCGACGCTGGCAGAACGCACTCGCTGACCGTCGCGATCGTGGTCGACGCCTGTGGAGCTCCGAACCCGACGAGCACGATGGCGAACATCAGGATCGCGAGGAGCAGGTTCATGGTCGGGCCACCGAGCATGATGATGATGCGCTTCCAGACCGGAAGGCGGTAGAAGGTGCGGTCCTCTTCACCGTCGCCGACGGATTCGGCGCTCGCACTGCGGGCATCCTGAACCAGCGTCCGGAAGAAGCCCCGACTCGCCGATTCCTCCTTGCCGTCTTTCGCCGGTGGGTACATGCCGATCATCGAGATGTAACCACCGAGAGGGATGGCCTTGACGCCGTACTCGGTGTCGCCCTTCTTCCTCGACCAGATCGTCTTGCCGAAGCCGATCATGTACTGCGTGACCTTGACGCCGAACAGCTTCGCCGGAACGAGGTGACCGATTTCGTGCAGGCCGATCGACACGGCGATGCCGATCACCATGATGACGATGCCGAGGATATAGAGCAGGACGGTTTCCACGCCAGAACACTACAGCCCCGCGCTGGAGAAGGGCTGTCGGCGAACTGTGAGAAGCCGATCATAGCCGGGACCTTGGACCACGGTAGACACCGGCAACCCTGTGAGAACATGGGGCGTGCGCCCTCTCCACCCCACCCCCAAACTGCTCACTGATCTCGCCGACCACTTCACTCTTGCCCTTCACAGCGACACCCCCGACGTTTACCTCACCGGCATCACGATGAACTCGCGTGACGTCGAGCCAGGAGACCTCTACCTTGGAATCCCGGGCGCCCGGTTCCACGGCGCCGGTTTCGCGAAGGATGCTGTCGCGCGCGGAGCGGTCGCTGTACTGACGGATGCCGCTGGCGCTGTCGAAGCGACGGCCGCCGGTGTTCCCGTACTGCTGATCACCGAATCGCCGAGGGACATCGCCGGAGAGCTGGCCGCCTGGCTCTACGACACCGACGCACACCGCCCGCTCACCTTCGGTGTCACCGGCACCAACGGCAAGACCTCGACCGTGCACTTCCTTGACGCCATCCTCACCCAGCTTGGGCGGAAGACCGGACTCAGCTCGACCGCCGTTCGTCGCATCGGCGACGAGGTTCTCGTCAGCGCACTGACGACTCCCGAAGCACCCGAACTGCACGGACTGCTCGCCCGGATGCACGAGGTCGATGTCGACGCAGCCATCCTCGAGGTGTCCGCCCACGCCCTCACCCGGCATCGCGTCGACGGCGTCATCTTCGATGTCGCGGCGTTCACCAACCTCAGCCACGACCACCTCGACGACTACGCCGACATGGACGAGTACTTCGAAGCGAAACTCGCGCTCTTCAGCCCCGAACGGTCCCGCAAGGGCGTCGTGAGCCTCGACTCCCCCGCCGGGTTCAGCGTTGCCGACCGTGCCGACATCGATGTCGTGACGATCTCGTCGACGCCTGGCGTGGCATCCGACTGGACGGTGACCGTCGACAACGAACAGCCCGACTTCACCGCGTTCACCGTCAGCTCGGTCACCCACGGGTCGGTCTCGACACGGGTCCCCGTGATCGGACGCCACATGGCCGCCAACGGAGGACTCGCGATCGCGATGCTCGTCGAAGCCGGAATCTCGCTCGACGACATCCGCGCGGTGCTCGAGCGCGATCGCGGCATCACCGCAACTCTCCCCGGCCGCGCCGTGCGCGTGCCGGTTCCCAACGGACCGAACGTCTACGTCGACGCCGGACACAGCCCCGACGCGTTCGCGAAGACGCTCGAGTCGGTGCGTTCGCTCACCTCGGGTCGCGTCATCATGGTCGCGGGCGCGAACGGCGACCGCGACCAGATCAAGCGTCCCGAGATGGGCCGTGAGGCAGCGCTCGGCAGTGACGTACTGATCATCACCGATCACCAGCCCCGCTCGGAGGACCCGTCGGTCATCCGCGAGGCTGTGCTTGCCGGCGCCCGCGAGGCCAAGCCCGATGGCGACCTCCGTGAGATCGCCGAGCCGGAGTCCGCGATCCGCGCTGCCATCGCCGAGGCGACGCCAGCAGACACCATCCTCTGGGCCGGACTCGCCGAAAAGGACTACCGGGAAGTCGCCGGCGTGAAAGTGCCATTCTCGGTTCTCGATGAGACCCGGGCGGCCCTTGCCGAGGCCGGCTGGGTTCCGGCATAACCGTCGCCGACCGTTGAGTCGGCGTCGGATCAGCCGAGGTCGGCGATCATCCGATCGGCGGTCTCGCGCGCCCAGGACTCGGCGTTCGCGAGCGACTCGAGGGTGAGTTGATCCTCGGGACGGTGCGCATCGACCACCCGCTGAATGGTGTCGACGATGTCGAGGAAACCGATCGCACCGGCGTGGAACGCGGCAACCGCCTGCTCATTCGACGCGTTGAACACGGCAGGGTATGTGCCACCGGCACGACCGACGGTTTTCGCCAGTTCAACGGCGGGGAATGCCTCGGAGTCGAGCGGTTCGAAAGTCCAGGTGGATGCCGTCGTCCAGTCCAGAGGACGCCCCACTCCCGACACCCGATGCGGCCAGTCGAGGCCGAGCGAGATGGGCAGCCGCATGTTGGGCGGTGATGCCTGTGCGATCGTCGAACCGTCGATGTACTCGACCATCGAGTGCACGATCGACTGCGGGTGAACAACGACATCGATCCGCTCGTACGGCACGTCAAAGAGGAGGTGCGCCTCGATCACCTCGAGGCCCTTGTTGACGAGGGTGGCCGAGTTCGTCGTGATGACGAGGCCCATGTCCCAGGTCGGGTGCGCGAGCGCCTCAGCGGGAGTGACCTTCTCCAGTGACGCCCGGCTTCGACCGCGGAACGGACCACCGGATGCCGTCAGGACGAGCCGGCGGACTTCATCGCTCGTTCCCGAACGCAACGCCTGTGCGATCGCCGAGTGCTCCGAGTCGACCGGGACGATCTGGCCGGGCTTGGCGAGCCGCTTCACCAGGTCACCACCGACGATGAGCGACTCCTTGTTGGCCAGCGCGAGAGTACGACCGGTTTCGAGCGCGGCGAGGGTTGGGCCGAGGCCGACCGAACCCGTGATGCCGTTCAGCACCACATCGGCGTCAACAGACCGAACCAGCCGCTCGGCATCCGCAGCCCCAAAGGCGACATCGTCGACCGAGAACTCCTCGGCCTGCGCGTGAACCTCGTCCCGCTTCGTATTACCGCCGAGCCCAACGACCTCGAACCTCGTCGGATTCGCCCGGATGACGTCGAGGGCCTGGACACCGATGGACCCAGTGGATCCGAGAATTATGACGCGTCGCATCCCCACAGCCTAGCCAGCGGGCTGCTACCTCGTCGTTGCGAGGATGTCGATCACGAAGACGAGAGTGTCAGTGCCCTCGATACCCGCCTGGGAGTTGCCGGCCTCGCCGTAGCCCTGGGCCGAGGGAATCGACACGAGCACCTGCGAACCGACGGACTGGCCGACGAGTCCAGCGGTGAAGCCCGGGATGAGTCCATCGGTCTTGAAGCTCGCGATCTGGGTGCCCCAGCTCTGGTCGAAGACCTCGCCTGTGCGCCAGTTGACGCCCTGGTACTGCATGGTGACGGTGTCTCCGGCCTGCACCTGCTCACCATCGCCGAGCTTGAGGTTTGCAATCTGCAACTCGGGCGATGGGTCAGTCTCAGGAATGGTGACGGTTGGCTGGCCGTCCTTCGCGAGCTCGACGGTCGGCATGCCTTCGACGGGAGCCTGGTCGGCACCTGTCGCCTTCTCCGGCGTGATGCTCAGCACGTCGGCGACGAGGAGGAGTGAATCGGTCGCTGCGACGCTGCCATCGGACGCACCGACATCGCCGAAGCCGTCGTCGGGGCTGATCACAGCGGCCACCCGCGAACCGGCTGGAACGCACTCGATGGTCCGGACGATTCCGGGAAGGATTCCCGTGGCGTCATCGATGACGATCTGCTGTGCGCCGAGGTTGTCGTATCGGGTCTGCGCGAGGGTGTCACCGCTCGTTGCGTTGTACAGGGTCAGCTCGACAGCAACCCGGTCGGATGGTGCTGTTTCTTTTCCGTCGCCCTTGATCAGGATCTGGCGCTCGGTCTTCTCCACGCTGAGCGGTTCGGCGAAGTCGACGGTCGGAACCGCACCGAAGTCGCCCGAAACATCCACCGATTCGACGACCTTGCCACCCTTGGTGTCGGCACAGGACTGCGACGACCCCGTCGCGTCTGGCGAAGCCTCGTCGCCGGCAGAACAACCGGTCAGGACGAGAGCGGATGCCGCTGCTGCGGCAAGAAGGACGGGAAGGCGATTTCGCACGAAAAGGTCACTTTCTGACGGAGGGTGAGAGCTCAAGTCTGCCGTAGTCATTTCTGTATTTGCTGCGAACCGCCCTTCAACGGGTATCAGCGGCGGCGTCAGCGGCCTTATGCGCCCGGGAGTATATGTGAGCGGGTACGCTGCTTTCTTGTGCCTGACGAACCCGCCCTGCCCCCCGAACCATCGGCACCGGGACTCGTCTACCTCCTCGGCCGCGCTGTTCTGATGCCGATCGTGCGCCTCGTCTACCGACCAAAGATCATCGGCAGGAAGAACGTACCGAAAACAGGCCGCGTCATTCTCGCGAGCAATCACCTCTCCTTCATCGACAGCATCGCGATCCCGGTTGTCGCTCCGCGCCGGGTGCAGTTCCTGGCGAAGTCGTCGTACTTCGACGGAACGGGACTCCGCGGCTGGGCATCCCGCACCTTCTTCACGTCGATCGGCGCCGTTGGCGTTCGCCGCGGGGCAGGCCAGGCCGCGCAGGAAGCACTCGATGCCGGCAAACGCATACTCGACACCGAGAGCGCGTTCGCCATTTACCCCGAGGGCACCAGGTCCCTCGACGGTCGCCTTTACAAGGGCAGGACCGGAGTCGCGTGGCTGGCCCTCTCCACCGGTGCGCCCGTCGTTCCCGTCGGCCTGATCGGCACGGACAAGCTCATGCCGGTCGGGAGCAAGGTCCCGCGGCTGGGCAAGGTGACCGTGATCTTCGGCGAACCAATCGACGTGACGGTGCACGGACCGGCAACGAGCGGCAAGGCCCGCCGCCAGGCCACCGACGACATCATGAACGCGATCCACACCCTCACCGGCCAGGAACTCGCGAACACATACAACGAGTCACCTCCCGCAGACACCATCGAGAAGCTCAAGCGCGCTGTGCTCCGCCGCGAGCGACTCTAGCGCCGCTGCACTCTCAGGCGACGACGATTTCCGGCTCATGCAGCACGGGGAAGTTCACGCTTCGCGCGATGAAGCACAGCTCGTTGGCCTTCTTATGTGCCCGCATCGCGGCATCCGTCATCGATCGATCGGCAACGGTAACCCGCGGACGCAGCATCACCTCGGTGAACGCTCCCCCGCCGTTGCCGTCTTCGGCCATGGTCCCGGTCGCTGAATCGGAGTAGTCGGTGACGACGACACCCTCGGTCACGGCGACGTAGAGGTAGGAGAGCAGGTGGCACTGGGCGAGAGCAGCGAGGAGCAGTTCTTCGGGGTTCCACCGCGACAGGTCTCCACGGAACGGCTTGTCGGCTGATCCCTCAATCGGATGCTTCCCCTTGGCTGTCACCGTGAGCTCGCGACTGTATTCCCGGTAACCGCTTGTCCCTGTACCCAGGTTGCCCTGCCAGACGACGTCGATACCGTAACTGTGTTCGCGCTGCATGGCCTCAGTCTGCCATCATCCCGGCTAACCTTGACCGGTGACCAGTACAGCGAACCACGTCGAGACTTTTCCGGTGACCAGTGCGGTGGAGCTCGCCGTCGTCGAGCGAAGTGGCTTCGTCGAATCGCGTCACTCCGGCTCGGCGATCGTCATCGACCAGCACGCGGATGTCCTCCGCTCACTCGGTGACCCGTCGGCTCCTGTCTTCCTTCGGTCCACGATGAAGCCGTTCCAGGCCATCGCTGTAATGAACGCCGGCGTCGGCCTTCGCGGTGCTGCCGCCGTGCTCGCAACGGCGAGCCACTCGGGCACCCAGCGCCACGTCTCCGTCGTTCGCAGCATCCTCGCCCAGGCCGGGCTGACCGAAACCGCTCTGCAGTGCCCGGCCGACTGGCCGGGTGACGGCGCCGCCCGCGACGAACTGCTCAAGGACAACGGCGACAAGTCACCGATCTACATGAACTGCTCCGGCAAGCACGCAGCCATGCTGCTCGCCTGCGTCACGAACAACTGGCCGATCGAGAGCTACCTCGACCCCGAACACCCGCTGCAGCACGCGATTCTCGATGTCGTCGAGCGCTTCACCGGCGAACGTCCCGCCGCATCGGGAGTCGACGGCTGCGGCGCACCGGTGCACGCACTGTCGCTCGCGGGACTCGCCCGCGGCATCAGCCGCATCCGCACCTCAAGCCCGACGTCACCGTTCGCGATCTACCGCAACGCCGGCATCCTGTGCCAGGCCGTGCTCGAGGATGGCTGGGCGATCGACGGCCCCGGCCGCCCGAACACCGTCGTGATCGACAAGCTCGGCGTTTTCGCGAAGCTCGGTGCGGAAGGCGTCATGGTCATGGCCGCTCCCGACGGAACAACGGTCGCCCTCAAGATGCTCGACGGCAGCCTTCGCGCCGCAACGATCGTCGGTCTTGCCCTCCTTGTGAACGCCGGTGCGCTCAGCCGGGAGGCCGTCGATGAGGTTCGGCCCGAGCTGAACCTCGACGTCCTCGGCGGTTCCGCCGTCGTCGGTGAGATCCGGGTATCCGACTCTCTCTAATCCCGCGCAGTCTCGCTAGGCTGGCGTTGAGGCCGGATCCGGCTTCGAACCGACAGAGACGTTGGATTCCACTCGAAACACGACGTCTGTGAGATGCCGAACCCCACCGGGTGAAGCCGCCGATCAAGGAGTGCCATGCGAGTCGCCATCCCGCGGGAAATCAAGAACAACGAATACCGCGTCGCCATCACACCCGCTGGTGTTCATGAGCTCGTTCTCGCCGGACACGAGGTCTTTCTCGAGACCGGCGCCGGCGCCGGCTCCTCGATCCCCGATTCGGCATACGAGCGCGTCGGCGCCACGATTCTCCCGGATGCCGCCACCACGTGGGAGCGCGCAGAACTGCTCCTGAAGGTGAAGGAACCGATCGCGAGCGAGTACGGCTACTTCCGACGCGGCCTGATCCTCTTCACCTACCTGCACCTCGCGGCTGAGCCGGAACTGACGCGCGCACTTGTCAGCTCTGGAGTCACCGCCGTGGCATACGAGACAGTGCAGTTGTCGAACCGCGCGCTGCCGCTTCTCGCCCCAATGAGCGAGGTTGCCGGTCGCCTCTCCGTCATCGTCGGGGCGAACACAATGCTCAAGCCGAACGGCGGCCCCGGCCTGCTTGTGCCGGGTGTTCCCGGCACCTCTCCGGCCCGCGTCACCGTGCTCGGTGGCGGTGTCGCTGGAACCAACGCCGCCGCTGTCGCCGTTGGACTCGGCGCTGACGTGACGATCCTCGACACAAACATCACGAGGCTGCGTGAGCTCGACGCGATCTACGCCGGGCGGATCAAGACCATTGCAAGCAACGCGTTCGAGATCGAGCACTCGCTGCTCGGTGCCGACCTCGTCATCGGATCGGTCCTCATCCCCGGCGCCCAGACGCCGAAGCTCGTGAGCAACGAGCTCGTCACAAAGATGAAGCCTGGCAGCGTGCTCGTCGACATCTCGGTCGACCAGGGCGGTTGCTTCGAGGATTCCCACCCGACTCCCCACGCCGACCCGACCTTCCCGGTTCACGGGTCTCTGTTTTATTGCGTCGCAAACATGCCCGGCGCTGTGCCGCACACGTCGACATACGCCCTGACCAACGCCACGCTGCCATACACGCGTGCGCTCGCGAATCTGGGCTGGCTGGACGCGTTCCGGGCGGACGCCGCTCTCGCCCTTGGCCTCAACGTCCACGACGGTGGGGTTTACAACGCCCCGGTCGCTGCGGCTCACGGGCTCGACGTCGAGGAAATCGCCACTCTTCTGGGCTGACCGCCCGGCGGAACGTGCCAGGCGTGCCCAGAGAAGCCGAGGAGCGGCGGGAGGTCCCGCCGCTTCGTCAACGCACGGTACTCGGAAACGGTGCACCCGTCGACGACGAGGTCTGCGCTCTGGCGGAGCGCGGCAAAGAGTGCCCACTGTGACTGCCACTCGTCGCTGTCTCCGATCAGGACGACGGCACCGGAACCGTCCAGCGCAAGGTCGCTGACCGTGATCCGTGTGCCGCTTCCGATGAGCGCAACCCGCACAGCTTCCCGTTCGGGGTGGGACCGATTGTCGGCAAGAATTGCCTCCATCCGCCGTTGCGGCGAGGAAGTGACCATCACGGTGAGGTGATGGTTCCGAACAATGTAGGGCGGCGCCGTTGTGCTGAGCCGGTGACGCCCGGGCCCGGCACTGGTGGGCTGAGCCCGGGCGGGCGAAGAATCGTCCGGACCCGCACGACCGGAGTGCGGTGGAGTGTTAGCGTAACCGTCGGTCGCGGCGGTGGCGATCTGCACGGTCACCCCGTGCCAGACGGCGTTGCCCGCCGCCCGGCCCGGAACCCACGTTGCGCTCTCCCCTCCGGTCAGAAGGTGCTCCTGGCGGTTCGCCATCCGCAGCATCAGCATGGTGCCGGCGAATCCGGCGAGCACGCCGAGCGGACCAGCAAGCCGCTGGAGGGTCACCATCAGAAACACGGAGCGACGCGGCCCGTCCCGAAGGAGTTCGACCACAGCATCGCGAAGCCTCGTCGCGTAGTCGTCGTCGAGCCGCGCGAGGAGCGAATCGAGGTCGTCGATCAGCACGATGGTCCGCGTCGCCGACTCCGGTCCGCCACCGGTTCGGAGCCCATTGGCAAGCCGGGTCACCGTGTCCCAGGTCTCCTCGTGGTCAAGACCCACCCGGTAAAGCCGCCACCGCGGCAGACCGGATGCGGCACCGACGGCATCCGTCGCTGTTCCGGTCACCTCAGTGGTCAGTTCAGCGGTCAGTTCAGTGGTCACGGTGTCGAGCACGGTCGTCTTCCCCGACCGGGCAGTACCGATGACGAGAACGCTCCCGTCGTTCTCCGGTTGCCAGACGGCGGTGTCCTGGCGCTGCTGGGACGGCAGGTCCGCGAGTCCGAGACGGATGCCAGTGGCGACGGCATCGAGGTCGGCCAGACGCAGTCGGTTCGGCAACGGATCGAGCCACGGCCGTCGCGGCTCGGCACCGACGGGCGTGCGTTCGGAAATCTCATCGATCTCAGCCTGCGACACCGTCGCGACCTGCAGGAGTGCGACCCGCCCGCCCGAGGCGAGGACGAGTCGACCGGGTGGTGTCTGCGGAAGGGCCGCGGCGGCATCCGTTCCGACAACCGCGACACTGTCACCGCGATTGTGGACCCGCAGCGACATGCGGAGCCCGCAGTTGGCCAGCAGCGAGTCCTTCACCACGCCGGCAGGCCGCTGGGTACACAGGATGAGGTGCATTCCGAGCGACCGGCCGCGCGCCGCGATATCGACGAACAGGGCGTGCAGCTCGGGGAATCCATCAAGCATCGCTGCGAACTCATCGACAACGATGACGAGTCGGGGGAATACACCGTGCGTGTCACTGATGTCGCGGCATCCGAGCTGGGCGAGCATCCGTTCCCGGTAGAGGATCTCGGCGCTGAGGCTCGCGAGGGCGCGGGTCGCCGCCACGTCATCGAGGTCGGTGAGAACACCGACGACGTGAGGCAGTCGCTGGAGAGGGGCGAAGGCGCTGCCGCCCTTGAAATCGACGAGCAGGAAGGTGACGGCCTCTGGCAAGTGTTGCCGTGCCATGCTTGCGATCCACGTCGTCAGCAGTTCGCTCTTGCCGCTTCCCGTCGTTCCGCCGACGATCGCGTGCGGCCCGTCCCGAACGATGTCCGCGTGGACGGCCCCAGCGCCGTCCACTCCGAGCACCGCTGACAGCGCATTGCCGTTCTTCGGTTCGGTGGTTCCCTCGTCCTCGGCCAGGCGGTGGGCATCACTGAACGAGATGTGCCCCGGCAACTCAGCGGGCAATGCCGAGATCCCGAGCCGTTCGGCGAGCGCTGCAAGGGCATGCGCGAACACTTCGCACTCGACCTCGGACACAAGCTCGAGCGTGATCGGCAGCGCCGCTGGCTGTGATCCGCCGTCCCCTCGGTGTCGACTCTCATCGCTCCGATGGAGAACGGCGGTCGCGGGTCCAGTGAGTTCGATCACTTCACCACAGAATGCCGGGATTTCCTCGATGGTTGCCGCGAGCACAATGCGGATCACCGCAGTGTCGCTTGCCGAAGGGACTGCGGCGTTCTCTGGCTCCGGCTTGACGGCGTCGGTGGTGCGATCGCTCACCTCTATCCGCACTGTCGCGCCGTATCCAGCTCTCGAGTGAGGGAGATCCGCCGCCCATCGCCACCCGGGGCCGTCCACGCGGACCTCCGCCGTGTCCGGTCCCATTGCATTGCACAACTGCAGGAGGATTCCCCTCGCGAATGCCCGCGCCGGAAGCCGGGGACCGACCACACCAAGCCCGCGCGTGGCATCCACTTCAACGGGCACTCCGCTGACCACGCGCGCCCGGGCCCGAAGCGCCCGCGCTTCGGCGGAGTCCATCGCTCCATCCACCCGGATCGTGCTCGGCAGGGTGCCGCTACCGACCACAACGCGGGTGCGCACCGCTCCAACACCGCGCCACCGGCCGAAGCGCACAGACTGAACGGCGTCCACCCCGGGCATGACGAGCGCGCGAGCGCCGGGTGACGACTGCCGTCTCGCGCGTCGCTCATCCTCCAACCGGGAGTCGATGACCGCTGTGATTCGCTCAAGCTCGATGGCGTACGCCGCGAGATCCTTCTTGAGCCGTCGGCCCGATGACCACCGCGAGTCGACAACGCTCGCGATCGCGATCACCGGCCCGAGCGCCGCGAAGATGAGGGCGAACGACGACCGGGTCACGAGCCAGATGAGAACGGATGCCACGACCGGCGCCATCGCCGCCATCACGGGAAACGGCGACGGCGGTGAACGCACGGGGTGCTGCGGGAGAGTGATCGGTTCATCCGTTGGCGCACTGACGCTCATGCATCAAGGACACCGCGATCCCGGGCCCGGCGTATTCAGAGGCGTGGATCAGTGGACGACGCCCGAGCGCCCGTCCACTGTGAGGGATGCGGAACCGTAGGTTGAGGTGCCACGAAATGTCGTCCATAGACGTGGCGAACGACAAGAATCGGCAACTCAGCCGAACGTCGGCGTCATCGCCATCAACGGTCAGGAGCGCGCGATGAGCAGTTCGTCGAGGACGATGGCACTGACATTGTCGCGCCCGCCGTTTTCAAGCGCCGCCTCGACCAGGGACCGAA
>JAZQRG010000002.1:0-2862 GCA_045629445.1 Mycetocola sp.
AGCATTCCCGCCAGCGATGTCGCCGAGGTTCGCGTCATCCAGGTGAACCCCACGGCCGATTTCGGAGGCTGGGGCTGGCGCTGGGCGCCGGGCAACCGCACAGGAATCATCCTTCGTGCCGGCGAAGCAATCGAAGTGACCAGACGCAACGGCAAGCGGCTCGTCGTCACGGTCGATGACGCCGAGACCGCCGCTCGCGTCGTACAGACGCTCGCGGCCCGCACGCGCGCCTGACGGCATCCGTACCGCCGCAGAGCGCCGTGACTGTCAGTAACCGGATTTCCCCGCTATCCTTGAGGAATCGACTGTGAACCGGCTATCACCGGGGAGTCTTCGGAAGAACAGCACCGTGCACCTGCGGAGCCCAGTAGAACCGAACGGGTCTGGCCCGTCATAGCCAATGAACGAGCGGTCGTCGCAAGCGGCAAGCGAGGTGGTACCGCGGATCGGAAACGATCCGCCCTCGCAGGTGAACACTAACCTGCCGGGAGAAAAATGCCTTACCCTCAGTCGAACGACGAATCGCCGAACGCCGGATCCGCCTTCGGCGTGACCCCGACGCCGAAGTTCCCGGAGATCGAGAACCAGATCCTCGAGTTCTGGAAAAACGACGGAACCTTCGAGGCATCCGTCGCCCAGCGCGAAGGACGAGACGAGTGGGTCTTCTACGACGGCCCACCGTTCGCGAACGGCCTGCCGCACTACGGACACTTGCTGACGGGGTACGCGAAGGACCTGTTCCCGCGGTTCCAGACCATGCGCGGCAAGCAGGTGCACCGCCGCTTCGGCTGGGACACCCACGGCCTGCCGGCAGAGCTTGAGGCTGAACGCCAGCTCGGTATCACCGACAAGGCCCAGATCGAAGAGATGGGCATTGCGGCGTTTAACGCTGCTGCGAAGGACTCGGTGCTCAAGTACACCGAGGACTGGGAGCGCTACGTCACGCGGCAGGCGCGCTGGGTTGACTTCGACAACGACTACAAGACCCTCGACATCACCTTCATGGAGAGTGTCATCTGGGCGTTCAAGCAGCTCCACGACAAGGGCCTCGCCTACGAGGGCTACCGGGTGCTTCCGTACTGCTGGCGCGACCAGACTCCGCTGTCCAACCACGAGCTGCGCATGGACGACGACGTCTACAAGATGCGCCAGGACCAGACCGTCACCGTGACCTTCCCGCTGGTCGGCATCAAGGCCGAGTCGCTCGGGCTCACCGGCGTGCGCGCTCTGGCCTGGACGACGACACCGTGGACCCTCCCGACCAACGCCGCCCTCGCTGTCGGCCCTGACATCGAGTACGCGGTCGTTCCCGCTGGCCCGAATGGAACACCGGATGCCACCGTGTTGCGTGAGAAGGCGGGGGACGACGCCGGATCCACCGAGGTGCTCGGCGGGCAGTACCTGCTCGCGACGGCCCTCGTCGGCAACTACGCCAAGGACCTCGGCTACGACTCCGCTGGCGACGCCCTCGCGGCGGTTTCCCGCACCTTGCTCGGCTCCGAGCTCGAGGACGTCACATACGACCGGCTCTTCGACTACTACTCGGACGTCGAGGAATACGGCATGCAGGGCGCATGGCGCATCCTCGTCGCCGACTACGTCACGCTCGAAGACGGAACCGGAATCGTGCACCAGTCGCCCGCGTACGGCGAAGAGGACCAGAAGATCTGTGAGGCCGCCGGCATCCCCGTCATCATCTCGGTCGATGACGGCGGAAAGTTCCTGCCCGCAGTGACCGACGTCGCCGGGCTGCTCTGGTCGGATGCCAACAAGCCACTGACCCAGCTGATCAAGGCGGAGGGGCGACTGCTTCGCCAGGCCAGCTACGAGCCCTCGTACCCGCACTGCTGGCGCTGCCGCAACCCGCTCATCTACAAGGCGGTGTCGAGCTGGTTCATCCGCGTGCCCGAGTTCCGTGACCGGATGGTCGACCTCAACGAAGACATCAACTGGGTGCCTGAGAACGTCAAGCACGGCCAGTTCGGCAAGTGGATCGGCAACGCCCGTGACTGGTCGATCAGCCGTAACCGATACTGGGGTTCGCCGATCCCGGTGTGGAAGAGCGACAACCCCGAGTACCCGCGCATCGACGTGTACGGATCGCTCGATGAACTCGAGCAGGACTTCGGCGTTCGCCCGACCGACCTGCACCGGCCGTACATCGACGACCTGACGCGCCCGAACCCCGACGACCCCACGGGGCAGTCGACGATGCGCCGCATCACCGACGTGCTCGACGTCTGGTTCGACTCCGGTTCGATGCCGTTCGCCCAGGTGCACTACCCGTTCGAGAACCGTGAGTGGTTCGACTCGCACAACCCCGCCGACTTCATCGTCGAGTACATCGGACAGACCCGCGGCTGGTTCTACACCCTCCATGTGCTGTCGACGGCGCTGTTCGACCGGCCCGCGTACAAAAACGTGCTCAGCCACGGCATCGTGCTCGGCAGCGACGGACAGAAGATGTCCAAGTCGCTCCGCAACTACCCCGACGTCAACGAGGTCTTCGACCGTGACGGCTCGGATGCCATGCGCTGGTTCCTGATGTCAAGTTCAGTCCTACGCGGTGGAAACCTCATTGTCACCGAGGAAGGCATCCGTGAGGGTGTCCGTCAGATGCTGCTCCCGCTCTGGAGCACGTGGTACTTCTTCAGCCTGTACGCGAACACCGCCCGCGAAGGTGGGTACGACGCGGAGTGGCGCACGGACTCGACCGATGTGCTCGACAAGTACATCCTCGCCAAGACGCGCGTTGTCATCGACGAGGTTGGCAACCACCTCGAGAACCTCGACTCCACGTTGGCAGCGGCGACCCTGCGGGACTTCGCCGACGTTCTGACCAACTGGTACGTCCGTCGATCG
>JAZQRG010000003.1:0-4700 GCA_045629445.1 Mycetocola sp.
CTTCGGCGACCTGAGCCTCGACGACCTCGCGTCGAACCTCGAGATCGAGGGCCTCGGTGCCGCTCCCGGTGGCGGGTATTACGGACAGGGCACCCGGTGGTACGACACCCCGGGCGGATACTCGATCGACGTGCGGTCCCGCCTGCTCGAGCTCTTCGCCGCGTGCCGACGCCACGGCCTCGTCGTGATCCTGGCGAGCTGGGAGTACCAGCAGTCCACGAGCTTCGCGAGGAGCCGGCGCTGGTTCGACGCGATCGATCAGGTCCCACTCGAAGACCGTTACGCCACCCTCGCCCGGGCCTTCGATGCGATGCTCGCCGAGCTGGACAAGCACGGGTACTCGGACCTCGTCGCGTTCACCGAGCTGCACAACGAGATCGACTTCTCCGTGCTTCCTGCCGCGTCCGACGGTGGAGCCGAGGCGCTGGACTGGCTGCGCAGCCGGCATCCCGACGCTCTCGTCACCCTCAGTTACGGCAAGCCCCCGCACCTCGCCATGCACTCCCTGCCGGAGATCTTCGACGTCGCCCAGTTCCACATCTACAGCTACGGCGTACTCGACGCGCTGCAGAAACTTCTCGATATCCGCTCGGAGGGCACCGAGGGGTTCCCGAACGCCCTGCTCTCGTCGATGCTGAAGCCGGGCGCGCCGAGCGTCGAGGATTATGGTCGCGCCGCAGCGTGGAAGTTCGATGCAACGGTGATCACCGACCAGATGGTCTATGGCTACGACTGGATCGACGCAGACAAGTGGGACCTGTGGCTGTACAACGCCTACGGCGAGTACCGGGAGGTCATGCACCGCGAGATCGAGTCGCGGGTCACGGCGGTCGCGGCGTGGGCGCGCGCACAGCGCATCCCCACCGTTGTCGGTGAGAGCTGGGTCGGATACACGCCGCTGAATGGCAACTTCGAGGAGGGCCCGGTTGGACGCGACCTCGCCGAGCATGGCATCCGCACCGCCCTGGCGCAGGGCGTCTGGGGCGTTGTGCTGTGCTCTAATGCCGCCCCACATCACCCGATGTGGGGCAACGTGGACTGGCAGCGGCGCATGAACGCCGAGATCCTCGCTGCACCAACGACGCCGGTGAAGCCGGCCTGAGTTCGGGGGCACGCCGTAAACGTCGAGCGACCAGCTCAGCCGTCCAGATCTGCCCGCGCCTCATCACGAGCGCGCTTGCGCTCGATCACCACGACGGAGGCGAAGACCAGGCAGCCGACACCCGCGATCACGAGAGGGGCGAGCTGCCAGGTGAGCAGCACGGCAAGCCCAAGCGCCGCTGCAAGATAGAGCGAACCGACGATGTCGCCCCCGAGCGACGGCAGGGTCGCGCGAAGGGCGGTTGGCCAGCCGGTTCCCGCCCGCCACAGCGCCGCCGAGCGGGCGAGCACGAGGCCGACAAGAACGAGACCGACAATTCCGGCACCGAAGACGAGCCAGCCACCGGGCAGTACTCCGCTCAGCGCGAGCGCGAGGTCGAGCGTCAGCAGCAGCACAGCAACGATCGCGAGAGCACCAATCGCCAGCGAACCGAGCAGTGCGCGCTTGAAGTCCGTGAAGAAGGTACCGACGGATGCCTGCTCGGCGGCGAGATATCGCCGCAGGTGACCGGATCCGGCGGCAAGTGCGGCCGGAAGCGTCAGCAGAAGGATTCCCGAGACGGTGACGAGAACTCCAACCCAGAGCACTTCGCCGAACAGCGCGAATGCCCCGGCGGCACCCGGCCACCTCGCGGACGCACCGTCCGCGCGTGCGGCGCGACCGGCGGCATCCGCTGTTCGTCTCGACATGACCTATCCCTTGAGCCCCTGGGTCGCGACCCCGTCAACGAGGAAGCGCTGGAAAACGATGAAGAACAGCATGACAGGCAAAAGCGCGAGTACGCTGATCGCGATCGTCGCTCCGTAGTCTGACGTGCTCGTCTGGTCGTTGTAGATGCGCAGCGCGAGCGGCAGCGGGTACTTGTCCGGCGAGTTCAGGTAGAGCAACGGACCGAGGAAGTCGTTCCAGCTCCAGATGAAGGCGAAGATCGACGATGTGATGATCGCGGGCTTGATGAGCGGGAGCGTGATCGAGAAGAAGATCCGCGGATGCCCGGCGCCATCGATGCGGGCGGCCTCGTCGAGTTCGCGGGGCAGGTTGCGGATGAACTGCACCATGAGGAAGACGAAGAACGCTTCGGTCGCGAGGAACTTGCCGATGAGCAAGGGCCAAAAGGTGTCGATCATGCCGAGGTTACGGAAGATCATGTACTGCGGGATGATCAGCACGTGGAACGGCAAGAGGAGCGTGCCGATCATGATGGCGAAGTAGATCGGGCGGCCCTTGAACTCGATGCGACCGAACGCATACGCGGCCATTGACGAGGAGATGACCGTACCGACGACGGCACCGAGGCCGAGCAGGATCGAGTTCCAGAAGAAGGTCCACAGCGGGATACCGGCGACGCCCTCGAGCACCTTGATGTAATTGTTGATGGTGGGATTCTGCGGCAGGAATGTGCTGTTGCCGCCGAACTCGATGTTGGGCTTGAACGAGGCTGCGAGCATCCACACGAGCGGGTAGAGCACGAGAGCGACAAGCAGCACCATGGCGATCGCCCAGGCGATCGTTGCGCCGGTCTTGCGCGGGTTGCGGCGACGCTTGGGCACCGGCACGACCGGTGGCGCTGCAACGGGAAGTTCTGTCGCGGTCATTTCGTGTCTCCTGCGTATGTGACCCATCCCTTGGACGAACGGAACAGGAAGAAGGCGATGACTCCAACGGCGAGCAGGAGCACCCAGGCCATGGCCGAGGCATATCCCATCTGGTTGTTGGTGAAAGCGCGGGTGTAGAGGTAGACGGTGTAGAAGTTCGTTGCTCCAGCAGGACCGCCGGTTCCCGACCCGATGATGTATGCGCTGGCGAAGACCTGGAACGCGTTGATCATCTCGAGCAGGAGGTTAAAGAAGATGACCGGCGAGAGCATCGGCAGAGTCACGCTGACGAATCGGCGCCAGGCGCCAGCTCCGTCCATCGATGCGGCCTCGTACAGCTCCTGCGGGACACCCTTGAGCCCTGCGAGGAAGATCACCATCGGTGCGCCGAACTGCCAGACGGCGAGCAGGATCATCATGGGCAGGATGAGGGAGGGGATGCCGACCCAGCCTCCGATATCGACACCGAAAATGCTGAGCGCACCATCGACGGGACCGTCGGTCGAGAACATTGCCCGCCAGACGATTGCAACGCTGACACTCGCGCCAATGAGGCTCGGAGCGTAGAACGCCGAGCGGAAGAAGCCGGAGCCCTTGCTGCGGTAGTTCAGCAGCATGGCGACACCGAGCGCCGCCGCGAGCTTGATCGGCGTGCCGACGAGGACGTAGATCAGCGTGATCCTCACCGAGTCCCAGAACTTCTCGTCCTGGGCCATCCTGGTGAAGTTGTCGAACCCGATCCACTCGGGGGCGGTGAAGAGGTTGTAGCTCGTGAACGCGAGGTAGAGCGACGCGAGCATGGGCCCTGCGGTGAGGACAACGAAGCCGATCAGCCAGGGCGACAGGAACAGATATCCGGCGAGGTTGTCGCGTGATGTTCTTTTGCTGCGCTTGCGCGCCTGTCCTGGCGCTGACCCGCCCGCCCGGGGGGACGTACCCACCGGGCGAGCGTCGGAAACGGCAGTACCGTTCTTCTGTGGCATGGTTGCCGGCTCCGTTGTCATTTCGTTGCTGCTAGTTACCGAGGGTGACGGCGGTCTCGTCGAAGAAGCGCTGAACAGCTTCGTCAACTGTCTCCGCACCGAGCGCGATCGACTTTCCGTGGTCCCAGAAGTCCTGCTCGATCGCTCCGTAGCCGATGACGGGAACGGGAGGTGCATCACCGATACGGTCGGCGATCATCTCTTCATACTCGGACACCTGGGCATCCGGGCCCTCGAGGCTTGCACCTTCGCGCTGGGTTTCCGACGCCGGGATTCCGCGGCTCGCGCCGAAGATTGCGCCGACCTCTTTATTGTTGATCATGAAGTCGATGAACGTTGCGGCTGCCTCGGGGTGCTTGGTCGATGCGGATGCTGCCATCTGCAGGGCCGGCTTGAGGTACAGGTCCTTCACGGAGTCGTCGCTGGTCGGAGGAGCGATCATCGAGATGCTCGCCGCGCCCGAGTCGCCGAGGTAGCCGGCCAGGAAGTTGTCCCAGCTTGCCTCGGTTGCCGATTCGCCTGCGCCAAAGCCCGACATCGGGTTGAGCTCTTCGAGGCGCTGCTGCGGGATGCCCGCACCGGTGCGCATGTCATCGCCCGATTCCCAGAACTCGGTGAGCTCCTTCTCGGTGAAGCCGAGTTCACCGTCCTTGGTGAAGAGCTGCTTGTCCTGCTGACGGAGCCAGAGTTCGAAGTTCTGGATGCGCTGCGTGTTGTCGCCGCCGCCGTAGACGCCGTTGCCCTTGGCTGTGACGTCAGCCGCCCATGCGTCGTATTCCTGCCAGTCGCCACCACTGGCGTACGGCTCGACGCCGAGGCTTGAGATCAGGTCGTCGTTCTGGAACATCGCCCAGGCGTTGGTTCCTGTGGCGAGCGCATAGGTGCTGCCGTCGATCTGGCCGGTCTCGAGCACGCTCTTCTCGATGGCGGAGGTGTCGATGTCGGTCTCGTTCAGGTCGAGCAGGAGGCCACGCTCGCCGTACTCACGCAGGTAGGAGTAGTCGAACTGCATGACGTCGG
>JAZQRG010000004.1:0-3056 GCA_045629445.1 Mycetocola sp.
GGTGACGAGGTGGTCCCGCATTTTCTCGTCGATCGTGCCGACCATGCCGAAGTCGATCAGGCCGATGCGGCCGTCGGATTCGATGAACAGGTTTCCCGGGTGCGGGTCGGCGTGGAAGAACCCGTCGACGAACACCATCTGGCAGACCGCGTCTACCGCGAGGGCGATGACCTTCGACCGGTCGATCCCGGCTGCATCGAGTGCGGGCAGGTCGTCGACCCGTACTCCTGTGATCTGTTCGAGGGTGAGCACCCTCGAGGTCGTGGTGTCCCAGAAGACCTGAGGAATGTGAATGGAACTGTCGCGGAAGTTCTCGGCGAACCGTTCGGCGTTCCTCGCTTCGGTGAGGTAGTCGAGTTCGGCTCGGATCGTCAGGGAGAACTGATCGACCAGACCGACGAGGTCGTAGTCGTCAGCCACCTCCCATCGGGCCGCCGCCTGACTGGCCAGGTTTTGCAGAATCTCGAGGTCGTTGTGCACCTGGGCAACAGCGCCGGGCCGACGCACCTTGACGACCACTCTGCTGCCGTCCTTCAGCACCGCGGCGTGTGCCTGTCCGATCGACGCACTTGCGAGCGGAGTCTCGGAGAATTCAGCGAACAGCGTGGAAACCGGAGCGCCAAGCTCGGACTCGATCACGCCGATGACGACATTGCCCGGCACCGGAGGGGCGCTCGACTGTAGCTTGGACAGTTCGGCGATGTAGTCCGGCGGGAGAAGATCGGCGCGGGTTGAGAGGAGCTGTCCGACCTTGATAAAGGTGGGGCCGAGCTCCTCGAGCGCCATACGGAGTCTCTCGGCCGTCGGGTTCGCTTTCTGGGTTGTCGTGGCATCCGTCGAGCTGATCCATCGGCTGAGTCCGAGGCCGCTCGCAAGAGCCCCGAACCCGTTCCGGCTCAGCACCCGGGCGATCTCCGCATATCGATCGAGACGGTTCGACGGGGTCACGGGTGCTCCTCGGATGCTCGTGGCGGTGTGTCACTACGGACCTTCCGGCCGGCGACCGGGCCTGTTCGGCCCGCTGTGCTCCGGGTAGAGTTCAGTCCATCGTCAGCTGGTTCGGATCCTGTGCCCACCGTATCGGTCGAGTCGGCGCGAGAACAGGGTCGCAACGCCGCCCCGCGAAGGGAACGACATGTCATTCCAGGCATACCTCGATGCGGTCGAGGACAAGACCGGGCTCACACCGCGCCAGCTCATCGAGATCGCCCGCACGAAGGGACTCGCTGAGGAGCCGGTGAAGGCGGCGGAGGTCCTCGAGTGGCTCAAGGACGACTACGGCCTTGGTCGCGGTCACGGGATGGCGATTGTGTACGTGCTCAAGAACGGTACCGGGATCGACGCGAAGCACGTGGGAACAACCGGCACGCACCGCGACGCATCAGACACGCTCTGGCTCGACGGCAAGGCGACGAATCCCGCGTGACGCGCGAAAGCATCCGTTTCGGTCGAGAACATTCGGCGCAACTGATGTTTTCGACCGCAACGGATGCTGTCGGCTGGCGTGGTCTCTGAGGCGCGAACCGCCGAACTGCCCGCGGCGGGAACCGACTTCGGGCATTCGCAGGCCGAGGCAGATATGTGGAGCTACACAACAAAGTGGTGGTTCTGTTATCGTGGCAGCGTCGACGAGGACCGCACGCAGCCGCCATAGCCGGTCTCGTTGACCTCTCAACAGACCACTCAGACGGAGGCACTGTGACCACGGACAAGCGACCACTTCGCATCGCCATGATCGGCTACGGCTTCATGGGCGCCGCCCACTCGCAGGGATGGAGGGTCGCACCGCGGTTCTTCGACCTGCCGGCGACGCCCGAGATGACTCTGCTCGTCGGCCGCAACGCCGAAGCGGCCGCCGCTGCCGCCGAGAAGTTCGGTTGGGCCGAGACGGCGACCGATTGGCGGGATGCCATTGCTCGCGATGACATCGACGTGATCGACATCGTGACCCCGGGTGACTCCCACGTCGACATTGCGATCGCCGCGCTCGAGGCGGGCAAGCACGTCCTCTGCGAGAAACCCCTCGCGAACACCGTCGAAGAGGCCAAGGCGATGGCGGATGCCGCTGAGAAGGCGGCAGCGCGCGGCGTGTACGCCATGGTCGGCTTCACCTACCGCCGCGTTCCCGCAGCCACATTCGCCCGCGACCTCGTGGCATCCGGTGCCATCGGCGAAGTCCGCCAGGTGCGCGCGAACTACCTGCAGGACTGGCTCGTTGACCCCGAGGTTCCGCTCGCGTGGCGGCTGCAGAAGCACCTCGCCGGCTCAGGCGCGCTCGGCGACATCGGCGCGCACGCCATTGATCTCGCGCAGTTCATCACGGGCCAGAAGCTCACGAGTGTGAGCGGCATGCTCGAGACGTTCGTGAAGCAGCGTCCGATCCTCGCCGAGGTGTCCGGGTTGTCCGGGACGGCATCCGACGAAATGGGCGACGTTACCGTCGACGACCTCGCGCTGTTCACAGGCCGATTCGATGGCGGAGCCGTCGGGTCATTCGAAGCCACGCGGATGTCGACCGGCCGCAAAAACGCCTTCCGGATCGAGGTTTCCGGCTCGAAGGGCGCGATCTCGTTCGACCTCGAGAGCCTCAACGAACTGGGCTTCTACGATGCGACCGCCCCGGCCGACCGCCAGGGATTCACGAGGATTCTCGTCACCGAGCCGCAGCACCCGTACATGGAGGCGTGGTGGCCGACCGGTCACATGCTCGGATACGAGCACGGCTTCAGCCACCAGGCCCGCGACTTCGTCGTGAGCGTCGTCGAAGGTACCCAGCCGACGCCGTCGTTCGCCGACGGCCTGCAGGTGCAGAAGGTGCTTGACGCTGTCGAGCACAGCGCCGAGTCCGGAAGCGCCTGGACCCCGACGGATGCCGCACCGGCAGCATCCGGTTCAGAATCTGTTGCCACCGAAGGAGTACTGTCATGAGCCGTCCTGTCACGCTGTTCACCGGCCAGTGGGCCGACCTGCCGTTCGAGGAGGTCGTGCGCCTCGCGTCGGAGTGGGGCTACGACGGGCTCGAGATCGCGTGTTGGGGCGACCACCTCGACCCGTGG
>JAZQRG010000005.1:0-3711 GCA_045629445.1 Mycetocola sp.
CATTGGTGAACACGGCGTCAGGGAACCGCGCCAGTGGCGGTTGTGACGGGTGGTGGCACTGACCTGCTGCGGTAGCGACGGAGCTAGACGTGGCCGGCCTTCTCCATCTGCCGCAAGTCTCGTTTGAGGTCGGAGAGTTCATCCCGGAGCCGTGCCGCGAGTTCGAACTTGAGTTCGGCAGCGGCCGTCAGCATCTGGTCATTGAGGTCGGCGATGATCGACTCAAGCTGATCGGCACCCTCGCTCGCGATACCCTCCCGCTTGAGTCGCGGGGTCGGGCTCTTCTTCTTCGTGTCGCGACCGGCGAGCATCTGAGCGGTGTCTGCACCCTCCCTCGCGAGGACCTCGGTGATGTCGGCGATGCGCTTGCGGAGCGGTGTCGGATCGATCCCGTGCTCGAGGTTGTATGCGACCTGGGTCTCTCGGCGCCTGGTGGTCTCTTCGATTGCCCGCTTCATCGAGTCGGTCAACACGTCGGCGTACATATGGACCTCACCGGAGACGTTCCGCGCCGCACGGCCGATGGTCTGGATAAGCGACGTCGACGAACGAAGGAAGCCCTCCTTGTCGGCATCGAGGATGGCGACGAGTGACACCTCAGGCAGGTCGAGTCCTTCGCGGAGAAGGTTAATGCCGACGAGGACATCGTAAATGCCCGCGCGGAGCTCGCTCAGCAGTTCCACCCGTCGCAGGGTGTCAACGTCTGAGTGCAGGTACCGCACGCGGACACCCGCCTCGGTGAGGAAGTCGGTGAGTTCCTCCGCCATCTTTTTGGTCAGCGTGGTGACGAGGATACGTTCGTCACGCGCGGCCCGGATACGAATCTCCTCGAGCAGGTCGTCGATTTGGCCGTGCGACGGCTTGACGATGATCTGCGGGTCGACGAGACCGGTTGGGCGGATGATCTGTTCGACGATGCCGTCAGCGATGCCCATTTCGTATCGCCCGGGGGTCGCAGACAGATAGACCGTCTGGCCGACCCGATCTTTGAACTCATTCCACTTGAGCGGTCGGTTGTCGAGAGCGCTCGGGAGCCGGAAGCCGTGCTCGACGAGGGTGCGCTTGCGCGACGAGTCCCCCTCATACATGGCACCGATCTGCGGAACCGTGACGTGTGACTCATCGATGACGACGAGGAAGTCGTCGGGGAAATAGTCGATGAGGCAGTGGGGTGCTTCACCCGGCGCCCGACCCTCCATGTGCCTGGAATAGTTCTCGATGCCGGAGCAGAAGCCGATCTGCTGCATCATCTCGAGGTCGAACGTCGTGCGCATGCGCAAACGCTGCGCTTCGAGCAGTTTGCCCTGGCGTTCGAGCTCGGCCAGCCGTTGCTCGAGCTCCTCCTGGATGCTGCCGATGGCGCGCTGCATCACATCGGTGCTCGCGACGTAGTGAGACCCGGGGAAGATCGAGACGTTGTCGAGCTTGCGCACGACGTCGCCGGTCAGGGGGTGCAGGGAATAGAGTCCCTCGATTTCGTCTCCGAACATCTCGATGCGGATGGCGAGCTCTTCGTAGACCGGAATGATCTCGATGGTGTCGCCACGCACCCGGAAGTTTCCGCGGGAAAAATCGACGTCGTTGCGGTTGTATTGCATCGAGATGAACTTGCGGATGAGCCAGTCGCGGTCGACCCGCATGCCGACCTGCAGCGCCATCATGGCGTCAAGGTACTGCTCAGGTGTGCCAAGGCCATAGATACAGGACACCGTTGACACCACAATGACGTCGCGCCTGCTCAGCAGCGAGTTCGTCGTCGAGTGCCGAAGGCGCTCGACCTCTGCGTTGACCGAGGAGTCTTTCTCGATGAAGGTATCGGTTTGCGGAACGTATGCCTCTGGCTGGTAGTAGTCGTAGTAGGACACGAAATACTCGACAGCGTTATTCGGCATGAGTTCGCGGAACTCATTCGCGAGCTGGGCGGCGAGCGTCTTGTTGTGTGCGAGCACAAGCGTCGGCCGCTGGACGGCTTCGATGAGCCACGCTGTCGTAGCCGATTTTCCGGTGCCGGTCGCACCGAGAAGAACCACATCGGTCTCACCTGCGTTGATGCGCGCGCTCAGCTCGGCGATCGCCTTAGGCTGGTCGCCGCTCGGAGTGTATTCGCTGACAACTTCGAAGGGATGAACGGAGCGCGTTTCTGCCATACCTCGAGTCTAGGCACCGCCGCTGACATTACGGCCCCGAGCCGCTGAACCCGCTCGCCCGGCGATGTCTGCCCACAGTTCATCGGCCTGCCGCAGCGTCTCAGGAAGCGTCGACCCGGTGTCGATGACGACGTCCGCGATGGCGAGACGCTCGTCGTCGCTCGCCTGGGCTGCGATGCGGCTCTCCGCTTCGGCCTCGGTCATTCCCCGGAGCGAGACCAGGCGTTCGCGCCTGGTGGCCGCTGGGGCATGTGCGACAACGATCAGATCGAACGCGTGCGGGAGTTTGCCCTCAACGAGAAGCGGAACGTCGTACACGACGACGGCGTCCGGGTTTTGTTCGGTCGCCTGGGCGATTCGCTGTGTGGTCAGGTGTCGCACCGCCGGGTGAACGATGCCGTTGAGAGCGGCGCGTGCCCCGTCGTCGGCAAACACGATCGAGCCGAGTGCCTGCCGGTCCAACTCGCCGTCCGGCGTCAGCACCACGTCGCCGAAGTGCGAACGGATGTCTGCGAGGGCCGGTGTCCCCGGCTCGACCACTTCGCGTGCCAACTGGTCAGCGTCAATGTGGACGGCACCGAGTGCAGCGAGATGGCGGGCGATGGTCGACTTGCCCGAACCGATCCCGCCGGTGAGGCCTACCAGGAACACGCTGCGGTACTACCGACCCGGCGCCTGGAGAGCGGGAACCAGGTGGCCTTCGAGATACGCGATCGGGACAGAGCGTGCTTCCTGCAGGAGCCACGGGTCACCCTCTGGCGACTGGTCAAACGCGAGACGCTGAAGCGCACGGGACAGCTCAACGGCGACGCTCACATGGCCGAGCCAGCGCTCATCCTTCGGGAAATCGAACTGGGACAGCAGCTCAACGACAGCGGCGACATATGCCCGCTGACTTCGGCTGTACTGTTCCTGACTCTCGTCATCGCCGAGGATCCGGTATTGGGTTGCCTTGAAGCCTGGAATGGTCCGTCGTGCAACAACCGAAGTGTCCATCATGATGCCCAAGGCGTCCTGCCAGGAGCGCGGGTCTTCCTCGAGGAGTCGCTCGATGCAGAGCACGACGAACTGGTCCTGCATGTACTGGTACACGCCGATCATGAGTGCGATGCGGTCGGGGAAGAACCGATAGACGGTTCCGATCGCCATCTGTGCGCGCTTCGCGACCTCGGCCGTTGTCACGCCAGCGTGACCGGACTCGTCGATGATCTGGCCGCAGACGCGCAGAATGGACTCAAGGCTCTGCCTCGACCGTTCCTGTTGCGGATTATTTCTCAGTGACTTCTCGGCGGACGTATCCGTTTCGAGGTACTGCTTCAGGGGATCAACGTCCACGTCGCACCTTCGAATAGTAATTGGGCAATGTCAGCGCCTGGCCGCGCCGCAACACTATCAGCGAATCCCGCACGGACGCTGAAAGACCGGCGCCAGGAAAGCTGTGTCGCGAACGCAAAACTGGCCGGCTCCGAAGGGGGGCCGGCCAGTTTCGTCAGTGGTGCTTAGGAGGTGCTCGAGGGCTTCTCGCGGAGAGCCGCGGGCGGCTCGGCGTCAGCAAGCGGTCCTG
>JAZQRG010000006.1:0-21162 GCA_045629445.1 Mycetocola sp.
TCGGCGTTGTGTTCCAGGACTTCCGCCTGCTGCCGAACAAGACGGTCTTCCAGAACGTCGCGTTCACCCTCCAGGTGATCGGCAAGTCCCGCGGCTATGTCCAGGAAGCGGTCCCAGACGTCCTCAAAATGGTCGGTCTCGTAACCAAGGCAGACCGGCTCCCGCACGAACTCTCCGGTGGTGAGCAGCAGCGCGTCGCCATCGCGCGCGCCGTCGTCAACAAGCCGCAGATCCTGCTCGCCGATGAGCCCACCGGAAACCTCGACCCGGCAACAAGCGCCGGCATCATGCAGATCCTCGAGCGCATCAACGCCGGCGGCACGACCGTCCTCATGGCCACGCACGAAGCGGGCATCGTCGACAAGATGCAGCGCCGTGTGATCGAGCTCGTCGACGGCGTTATCGTCCGCGATGAGAGCGAGGGCGGTTACGGTACCACCGGCGTCGTCCCCGAGCTCAGGCCGGCCGTGGCCAAGGGCCAGGCGGCAAAGACAGCCCGCCAGGAAGTGCGCGAAGCCACTGCCCAGGCAGAAGCAGAAACGAAAGCCCACCAGATTTTGATTTCGACACCGGATGCCGCGGCGACCGCCTCAGTTCCGACCCACGGCGCGCCCGCAAACGACGCCGCCAACTCGCGGACCGTATCGAACGCCACCGGCACTATCCCGCTCCAGCGTGCTGACGCGACCAGCGACCTCACCGAGCACCTCTCGCTCGCGGAACGACTGGGACTTCGGGGTACCGTCGACCCGGAGACGGGCGACGAGCAGAACGTGGGTCCGGTCAAATGAGGCTCTCGCTGATCTGGCAGGAAGCCACAACCGGGCTCCGCCGCAATGTCTCCATGGTGATCTCTGTCATCCTCGTGACGTTCATCTCACTCACCTTCGTCGGAACGGCCGTCCTGCTGCAGATGCAGATCGGCCAGATGAAGAACTACTGGTACGACCGTGCCCAGGTGGCGATCTACCTCTGCACCGGCGATTCACAAGCGGAGACCTGCACCGCAGGCGCCGCGAACGACGAACAGAAGGCCGGAGTGCTCGGCCAGCTTGAGTCTGAGACGCTCGCCCCGTTCATCGACAAGAACTACTTCGAAGACCACCAGCAGGCCTACGACAACTTCCAGAAGCAGTTCGAGGGCAACCAGCTCGCCGAACTCGTCGCACCTGAGCAGCTCAACGAGACCTACTGGGTGAACCTCAAGGACCCGTCGCAGTCGGAGGTGCTCGTTGAAGCGTTCTCCGGTACGCCAGGCGTTGAAGAGGTGACCGACCAGCGCCAATACCTCGACGCCATCTTCCGGGTGCTCAACGTCGCCAGTTACACGGCGATCGGTATCGCCGCGCTCATGCTTATCGCCGCGGTTCTGCTGATCGCGACAACCATCAGGCTGTCTGCATACTCCCGGCGCAAGGAGATCGGCATCATGCGCCTCGTCGGTGCGTCCAACCGGTTCATTCAAACACCGTTCATCCTCGAGGGTGTGTTCTCCGCCGTGATCGGGTCGGTGCTCGCCGGTGGGGCAGTCATCGCGATCGTGTACTTCTTCATCGACGGTTATCTCGCACCGATGATGCCGTTCGTGAACTTCGTCGGCATCGCTGACGCCATCATCGTCGTACCGCTTCTGCTGCTCGTCGGTATGGTGCTCGCGGCACTCTCGGCGAACTTCGCGATCAAACGGTATTTGAAGATCTAACGCGCACGGGCTGACCGTGTTGTTAGACTGATGGGCTGCCGGGCAACGCGCCCGGCACCTTCACGCAAGCGGACAGCATCCGCTTCCAACAAACAACGGAGTAGCTCGTGCCCAGGGAACGTGGTCAAAACGTTGTGGCCACCAATCGCAAGGCGCGCCACGACTACATCATCGAAGACACCTTTGAAGCCGGAATGGTTCTCACCGGTACCGAGGTGAAGTCGCTCCGTGCCGGGCGAGCATCGCTCGTCGATGGATACGCCTTCATCGAGGGCGGAGAGGCGTGGCTCGACGCCGTGCACATCCCGGAGTACACCGGCGGGACATGGAACAATCACCCGCCGCGCCGCAAGCGCAAGCTGCTGCTGCACAAGGCGCAGATTCTCAAGATCAGCCACAAGGTCGCGCCGGGCGGCTACACGATTATTCCCCTCAAGCTCTACTTCAGCGACGGCAAAGCCAAGGTCGAAATCGCCATCGCCAAGGGCAAGAAGGAATACGACAAGCGCCAGACCCTGCGGGAGCGGGAAGCAACCCGTGAGGCTGCTCGCGCCATCGCCGCCAAGAACCACCTGGGGGAGTAGTGAGCGTCGCCCCGAAACTGTCGGTTCACGGAACGTACAACTTCCGCGACGTCGGGGGATACCCGACACTCGATGGCCGGGTTCGCTACGGACGCTTGCTGCGATCAGACGGTCTCTACCGGCTCGGCGACAACGGCAAACGCGACCTGCGCGAGCTCGGGGTCGGCGTCGTGATCGACCTGCGCGACGACTTCGAGGTCGGCGTCATGCCTGATGACCTCGACGGGCTCGACCTGAGCGTCGTCCACCTCCCGCTCTTCGAAGGCTCGGGGGCGTCGCAGGGCGAGGCCGCCGTGAGCCTGACAACGCTCTACCGTCGCATCCTGAACCAGCACGCTGGAGTCGTCGCACGGGCGCTCAGGGAGATACTCGCGATCGAGGAGACCCCGGTTCTTGTCCACTGCACCGCAGGCAAGGACCGGACCGGAATCGTCGTCGCCCTCGCCCTGCTGGCGGTCGGCGTTGACAGGGGCCTGGTTGTCGACGACTATGCCAGGTCGGAGGGAAACCTCAGCGGTGAATGGCTCGAGAACATGATTTCGATCATCGTTCAGCATGGTGGAACTGAGACCCCCGAGTTGCGGGTTCTTATGGGCGGGAGCCCCGGTGCCGTCCTCAACTCGGTGCTCGATGAGCTCGAGGCCGAGCACGGCTCGGTGCATCGATACCTGCTCGGTGCCGGTCTGACACTCGAGGAACTCGACCGGCTGCAGGACGCGCTCGTCGAAAAGGACTAGCTGGCGGCTGGTCGCGCCTCGAACCGAACGTCCACCTGAACCGCGATGCGGATTGGCTCCGGAATGAACTCCGTCGCAGCGCCCGACGACGCCATCATCATTCGGCTGAACGACCCGTCGTTGCCACCCCCGCCGAACGCGGACGGCTCAGAGAGTTCCAGCGGCCGGATCTCACCGAGCCCAAGTGCTGACGCGAAAACGGATGCCTTGGCAACAGCGTTCTGGACGGCATCCCGCTGGCATCGTCCCTCGAGCTCTTGCCTGGTGAGGTCGGTGACACTCCACTCGAGTCCAGTGAGAGTGACGCCATCCGTCGCCGAAAGCGTGTCGACGACGTCTCCGACCTCGTCGAGGTTGGAGAACGTCGCGTCGATGGTGGAGCGTGAGTGGAAAACGAGAGGCAACTGCACTCCGTCGGCGTTCCACGGACGTTGGCTCCATACCTGAAGCTGGCCCGCCGCCCACTCGGTGATCGGGCCTGCGGTGGTGTCGTGACGGGATCGTATGGCTGCGATGCAGCGGTTCCTGGCCTCGGCGGCGCGATCCTGCACGGAAGCGCGTTCGGGCCCATCGACGTCGATGACGAGGTGCGCCAGGGCCCGCTCGGGGGCGACCTCCAGATACGCCTCGCCCTGCACGGCGATGATTGTCGCGGCAGAGGGCTTGCTGGCTTCACTCGTCATTCTGCGAGACTACAAGGAGCGGGTTGAGTTTCGTGCTGGCTTTTTCCGCGGTATACTGAAAAGCTGCATCGAAGGATGCACGACACCGGATTCGGTGTCTTGATAACTCAACAGCGCGTGATAGTGATTCACTTCGAGGCGTGCCCTGTCCGCAGGGCGACGTACACGATGTCGCATGGGGATGATCGGTTTCGACACTGCCTGCGCAACTGTGAGAAGCGGGTCGAGGATCCAGGGTTATCTCGTTAACGATCTCTGGAAAACAATAAGTGCCAATTCAAAGCGCACTGACTTCGCCCTCGCTGCCTAAGCGAGCGCACTAAAGAAGTCCGTCAGACCGGGAATGCTCTCTACCCGGATCCTGGCGCCATTTAGAGAGATTGCTTCTACGTTTCGTCTCAGGGCGTAGAGGGACTCAAACTGAGGCTGGGCTTGTCGGAGTAGGTGCCAGTGGCAAATTCCGGAGCCGAGTAGAACGTCTTCACTGGATACACCCGTAGAAGGCACACGACCACAGCAGTGGACCGGGGTTCAATTCCCCGCATCTCCACCACCGAATCTCTTTCACGCGCTGTTGCCACGAAGAGGGTCGTCCATGCGGGCGGCCCTCTTCGTCGTTCAGCGCGTCAAATCCGCCGCCGCATCCATGGTTAGCTGGGATGATGGCGGATCAACGACGACTCGAGCTCACCCTGCACAAGCCAAGGTTGGGGTGGTTTCCCCGGCCAACCGTTATCTTCAACGGCCGTGGCCAGCCCGCGCAGTGGGGAACCGGTACGTGGCAGCTTTCTGACGACGGTCCGACCGAGGTGACGATCTTCCTGTTCAACCGGCTATGGAAGTTCGGGCACGCCACGTGCGTAATCGGCGAGGACCAGCCTGAGCCGGTGCATTACTGGGCGCCCCCGGTTTTTATCGGACCTGGCCGGATTGCATCCGTCCGGCGCTGACGGTCCGTTGGGCTCAGCGACCGAGCGAGTTGTGCCACTTCCCAAATTCGTCGGTGATCACTTTCCTGACCTCGGCGTCGTTAGTCTCCGACTCGCCGTCACCCGGCTGCCGGCCGTAATCGCCGAAGTTCGCGTGGTTGGCGCCGTTCAGATCAACCGTGACCGCGTCAACCGGAAGTAGGCCAGCGGCATCCGCAATCTTCTGGGGAGTGCTCAAGCCATCGTTGCTCGCGACGAAGCTCAGAGTGGGAAAACCGGAATCGGAGAGATCGATGGCGCAATAACTGCCGAAGAGCACGAGCCCGGCGACGTCGTTGTCGGCGGCGTACTGGCAGGCCTTCACGCCACCGAGTGAGTGGCCACCGACGAACCAGGTGTCGACGTTGGGGGCGACAGCTGTGAACGCGTTGAGCGGCCTGACATCGGCGAACGCGATGTTGAGGGTCGGTTTCGTGATCACAACGGTCGTGCCGTTCTCGGCCATTCCCGACAGTTTGTTGAGGTACGCGTACGGGTCAACTTTCGCGCCGGGTACGAAGACGAGTCCGTCGCCAGTGGCTCCCGAGGCTGGCTCCACCAGGATGCCGGTTTCCGTGTCCGAAATTGTGACCTGGTCGTTTTGCCAGGCAGCCAGTGCTGCGTCCCGGTCTCCCGGCATGACCTGTTGGGTCCAGGCCAGCCCGATGACCACTGCGAGGGACAGAATTGCGAGTGCCCAGAGCGCCGCAGCGCCCGCGCGCCTGGCGAGCGTCACTTTCGTCCGGCCTCTGCCGCTTTGCGGCGTTGACGCTCAGCCTCGGCGACGGCTGCCTCTTCCGGAGTTGGGGCGGTTCCACCGAGGTGCGCCGGCTGCCACCAGGCACCATGTCCGTTTACCGGGTATGAGGCCTGCGCCTCGTCCAGGAGAGACTGCATGGTGGAGCGAAGGGCGAGAGTGCTCTCGCGGACGTCAGAACCGGCGTCCACGTGAATAGCGCTGCCGATGACATAGCTGATCGGTGTGCGGAAAGCCTCCCGCAGTGACGGTTTGCGGCCCTTGGTGAGGAGCCGGTGGCCACCCCACACGGCGATGGGGATCACCGGTACTCCCGCTTCAGCCGCCATGCGAACCGTGCCGGTCTTGAGCTCGCGCACGGTGAAAGAGGTATTCACGCCGGCCTCAGGGAAGACGCCGATCATTTCCCCTGCCTTCAGCGCGACGATCGCCTTCGAGTAGGCCTCTGCGCCGGCTGACATGTCGACGGAAATATGGCGCATGCCTCGCAGCAGCCAGCCGACGACCGGCTTGTCGAATGCGCCCTTCTTTGCCATGAAGCGAACACGGCGCCGCGTCCGGCCCCACACCATCCACTCGGTGAGAGCGAAGTCCATATACCCGAAGTGCGTGATCGCGAGTATGGCGCCGCCGGTATATGGGATATTTTCCGCACCGGTGACAATCTGCTTCAGCCCCAGCCCGCCAAAGAGGGTTCGACCCACGGCGATTGCTGTGCTGTATACCGGTTCACTGGTGCGCGTTCTCATAGAGGGAATAGTAGGGGACTCCGGTGTGAGTTGGCCGGTTCAGTGACCGAGGTTGCGGAGGACCTGGTCGTGAAGTATGCCGTTTGTGGCAAGTGCACTCCGAGCGGCGATGGAGTCGTCACCGTTGATCGCGCTGAACTGTCCACCGGCCTCACGGATGAGGATCACGAATGGCGCGATGTCGTACTCCTTGACGCCGAACTCGGCGACAATGTCGACGAGGCCCTCCGCGAGCAGGCCGTACGACCACATGTCGCCGTATGCACGGTCACGCCAGACGACGCGGGAGAGGTCAACGAGCTGGTCGAGATAGCCTGCCTCGTCCCACTGGGCGATGCTCTGGAAGCTCAGCGAGGCGTCCTCCAAACGCTCGACCCCGGAGACTTGAAGGCGTCGAGGCTCGGCGCCGTCCTCGGCGAGCCACGCACCGGCTCCTTCTGCCGCCCACCAGCGCTTGCGGAAGGCCGGCGCGCTCGCGACGCCGACGACCGGTACGCCGTCGACGGCGAGGCTGATGAGCGTCGCCCAGTTCGGCACACCCCTGAGGTAGTTCGCCGTCCCGTCGATCGGGTCGAGAATCCACTGGCGGTCCGTAGAGCCTGCCGTGCCGTATTCCTCTCCGAGGATGCCATCGGTCGGTCGTTCGGCCGCGAGGATGTCACGCAGCGCCCGCTCGACGGCAAGGTCGGCGTCTGTCACGTGTGTCGCGTCGGGTTTCGTCGAGATCTCGAGGTTTGTGGAACGGAAGCGTGACAGCGAGATCGCGTCGGCGGCATCCGCCATCCGGAGAGCGAGGGAGAGGTCGTCTGCGAGGGATGCCGTCGGCTGGTTTGTCATGGTGCCAACGATAGCGGGGGAGTGAGAATGGTGAGGCCCGCTCGATTCGCGGAGTGCTCCAAACCCATGCTATTGTTTTCCACGGTTCGAAACGCAAATTTCGAGCGGGAAACGCACCTCTAGCTCAATCGGCAGAGCAACTGACTCTTAATCAGTGGGTTCCGAGTTCAAGTCTCGGGGGGTGCACACCGAAGCCCCGATCATCACACGATGATCGGGGCTTTCTCGTTCGCTGCCTGCCGGTTGTGGCGTTCGCCGGATAGCGACATGCTGGGTGGCAGGCTAGTTTTCACAGCCACAGAGGAGCGCACGCATGACGAAGAAGCTGACATGGAGCGATCTGACTCCCGGTAGGAAGATCGCAACCGTTCTCGCTGGAGCAGTTCAGGTTGCCCTTGCTGCGGCAGCGTGGGCAGATCTCGCCAAACGCCCGGCTTCGGAGGTCAATGGTCCGAAGGGTCTGTGGGCGGCGGTCATCGCCGTGAACTGGATTGGCCCTCTTGCCTATTTCGTTCGCGGGCGTCACAGCGCCTGAATCCCGGTTTCGGCCACAGCTCTGCTTGTGGCGGATTAACTCCCTGCTCAGCCGTAGTACAGCGCGACGCGTTTGCCGTCGATCTCACGGACATCGACCTCGGTGTCATAGACGGCAGCGAGTACGTCTGACCGCATGATGTCGCTCGGCGCGCCATCGGCAACGATTCGGCCAGCGCGCATCGCGACAATGCGGTCGGCATAGGTCGCCGCGAAGTTAATGTCGTGGAGCACGACGATCACATGCTTGCCCAGATCGTCGGCCATGCGTCGGATCAGCCGCATGATCTCGGTCATATGCCGCAGGTCGAGATTGTTGAGCGGTTCGTCCAGCAACACGTATTTGGTGTCCTGGGCGAGCACCATAGCGATAAATGCCCTTTGACGTTGCCCGCCCGAGAGTTCGTCGAGGAATCGATCGCGGTATGGCTGGAGCTCCAGGTAGTCGATGACCCGTTCGATGTGATCCCGATCGACCGTCGTGAGTCGTCCCTTCGAATGAGGGAACCGGCCGAACTCAACGAGGTCGTGGACGGTCAGTCGCGCCGCGATGTGATTGTCCTGCCTCAGGACGGCGAGGATGCGTGCGAGTGCGGCCGAGGCGGCCTTGGAGACGTCCGCTCCGTCCACGCGGACGATGCCGGTATCCGGGCGGATGAGCCGTCCAACGAGGCCGAACAGCGTCGATTTACCAGCGCCGTTTGGCCCGATCAGGGCGGTCACTCCCTCGTCTCCGAGTGTGATCGACACATCATCGAGGACAGTCTGACCGTTGTAGCGCTTGGTGGCGCCTTCGAGCGCGATCATCGCGCCCCCTTTCGCAGTACGAGGTAAAGGAAGAAGATGCCGCCGGCGAATTCGATCACCATCGACAGGCTTCCGCCGAACGCGAAGACCTTGTCGAGCACCAGTTGGCCGCCGAGGAGGCAGAGGACGCCGATCAGCGCGGCTGCCGGAATTGTCCAGACGTGGCGGAACGTTCCGGCGAAGGCATATGCGAGGTTGGCGACGATCAGGCCGAAGAAGAGGATGGGGCCCACAAGGGCGGTGGAGGCAGCAATCATGACCGAGACCACGATGAAGAGCTTCATCACGGTTTTGCGGTGGTTGATTCCGAGCCCGATCGCGACGGGCTCGCCGAGGGTGAGCACGTCGAGGGTGCGCAACAAGGGAATCACGGCGATGCAGGACAGGATGACGAGGACGCCGGTGAAGGTCAGGAGCAGCGGATCGGGACGGGTGAGCGACGCGAACATGGCGTCGCTCAGAACCTGGAAATCGAGAGGGTCCAGCATCCGCTGCATCCACTCGGTGAAGCTGCGGAAGAACGTGCCGAGAACGATCCCGACCAGCAACATGAGGTGAATTGACCGTCGTTTGCCCCCGAACATCCACGTGAAGAGCGTCATGCTGAACCCGACCATGACGACCACCTGGACGAGCCACAGGGTCAGGCCGTCTGCCCTGAGGAACGAGGTCGCGCCAAAGAGAAACACAATGACGGTGGATATGAGCATGTAGAACGCGTCGAACCCCATGATCGACGGGGTGAGGATGCGGTTCTGTGTGATGGTGTGGAAGACCACCGTCGAGACTCCGACCGCGACGGCGACGACGATCATCGCGATGACGGTGAGGCTGCGGATGCGCAGCGCGAACGCCAGTGAGCCTGGCACATCTGTGAAGAGGTAGACGGCAATCAGGGCGGCGACGATGAGTGCCAGGGTCGCAAGCCGGACGCCTGGCCGGGCGAAAAGTGACCGGACCCGCGGGCGTGTTGGTGCCTCAACCGTTGCCTTAGTGAGCACGACTTCTCTTTCTCAGGAGGAGCCACAGGAACAGGATGGCTCCGATAATGCCGACGATGACCGAGAGCGGGATTTCATACGGGAAACGAACGACGCGCGCAATGATGTCGCAGCCGAGGACGAACGTCGCCCCGAGCCCTGCCACCCACGGAATCGACCGTCGTACGTTATCGCCGATGATCAGGCTCACGACGTTGGGCACAACGAGCCCAAGAAATGGAATCATGCCTGCCGTCACCAGGACGGCCGCCGTAATGACCGCAATGATGACCATGCCGATTGCGACAACGCCGCGGTAGTTCAGGCCGAGGTTGGTCGCGAATTCTTCGCCGAGTCCGATCACGCTGAACCGGTCAGCGGCGAACCAGGCGATGACGACCATTGCGCCAGCGATCCAGACAAACTCGTACCGCCCCTGCATGACGCTCGAAAAGCTGCCCTGCGACCACTGCCCGAGCGACTGGAGGAGGTCGAGTCGGTACGCGAAGAAGGTGGTCACTGCGCCGACGACACCGCCGAGCATGATGCCGACGAGGGGAACAAGCACAAGCTGTCGAACCGGCACGGCCTTGACCACTTGCAGAAAGACCCACGTGCCCAGCAGGCCGAACACCGCGGCGACCGTCATCCTGCCGAGGATCGGCATCCCAGGCGCGAAGATCATGACGAGAAGCATGCCGAGGCCGGCAAACTCGGTCACGCCTGTCGTGCTCGGCTCGACGAAACGGTTGCGCACCAGCATCTGCATGATCAGCCCCGCGATGCCGAGTGACGCGCCGACGAGGATGGCGGCAACGGTGCGGGGAACGCGGCTGGCGGCGAGCAGGAACGCAGCGTTGCTGTCAGCCCCGCCATTCAGCAGCGCTGCGGGGGAGACGTCGGAGACGCCGATAACCAGGCTGGCTCCGGCGAAAATGACCAGCGCCGCGCCGATCAGCACCCCCGCCCATCGCCGCGTGGAACGGGGATGGGCGGGGGCGCTGAGCGCGGTCGTCGCGATGGACGTCACGGGGTGAGGAGTGCTGCCGGTGTCATTCGGCGATCTGCATCACATCGTCGATCATGATGCGCGTCGTCTCAACGCCGCCAAACACGATGTACCAGGCGGTCGGGTTGAGGTAGACGATCTGGTCTTCCTTGAACGCCGTCGTCTGCTTGACAATGTCATTGTCGAGCACAACCTGCGCGGACTGTGCGTCAGCTGTTCCTGTCGCGTTGTCACGGTCGACGACCCAGAGGTAGTCCGGGTTGTGCTCCAGGAGGAACTCGAACGAGACCGGCTCGCCGTGTGTCGCGGCTGCGACGTCCTCGATCGCGGGTGTGACCCCGAAAACGTCGTAGATGAGACCGCCGCGGGCGTTGCGTCCTGTGGCGTCCGCTCCCGCAGGCGCCTGCGCGCTGAGCTTCCCACCTGAGACCATCAGACCGAGGCCTGTGCCGGCATCCGCCGTTACCGCCTGGGCGTCCTCGATGCCGGCGTTCAGCTCGGTGAGAATCTCTTCCGCTTCATCTTCCGCTCCGAGTACCTCACCCAGGAACGTGGTGTTGCGCTCGAGCGTCTCGATGAACGAACCGCTGATGCTGAGGTCGATCGTTGGAGCAATTTCGCTCAGGTCCTCGTAGAGCCCGGCAGACCGGCCGCCGAGGATGATCAGGTCTGGCTGCTGTGCGTCAATCTCGATGAGGTCGGCTTCGAAGAGGGTGCCAGCGTTGAACGCGTCGTCGGTGAGGTGCTCCTCCAGGTAGTCGGGGACGGAGTCGAGCGGCGCGCCGGCAATTTTTCCACCAAGCGCCCCGACCGTGTCGAGGCTCGCCATGTCGAAGACCACGATGTTCTCAGGGTTCTTCGGGACCTCAACTGTTGTCTCCTCGAAGCTCGGGTCCTCATCCTCGCCGGCGGTGTTCCGATCCCACGTGAAGCTCACAGTGTCACTGGTCGATGTCTTCGGGGGCTCTTCTGCTTCTGCTCCGGTGGAGCATCCCGTCAGGGCGAGAGTGGATGCTGCCACCAGGGCGAGCATCGCGAGCGGGCGGGAATGCGACATAGTTCCTCCGAGACGTCGGGATCCGACGGTTGTGTACAAGGGAATGAGCGGGGAGATGAGGTTAGCCAACCCTTACCCGCCAGAGGATAGGCTAGCCTAACTTCGCTCGAAGGTTCGAATCGTGAAGCAGGACGGCGTCCGAACGGGCGCCTGCGGCTTCCGCCGTCGCCGATGGCTGGCCGAAACTCGGGCACCACGAAGCTGCGCCTCGGACTCGGCCGATGCGGGCATCAGCTCACGAGCGACGGCCAGCGAGAAAGCAGTCTCGAATCCCTGCGACAGGGATGAGCGCTAAAGTGTTACGCGGCGCTACGTCAGGACGCGCGTACTTTGACCCGCGCATCGTCGGCGGAGGGAGGGCTCACCAGGTCGGGGCTCACGTGCGCCGGGTCGTGGCGCTTCGGATCGGCCCAGACGGCGATAGCGTCGAGTTCAAAGGTGATCTTTTCGGTGATCGGCCGGGTGACCAGCTCGGATTCTTCGACCGGCCGGAAATCCAGAACGGATGCTCCGAAGCCGGCGAAGCCCGAGAGCGTCACGTCGGACGTCGGGTGCGCTGCGGTCGTTTCGTCCTGGTCGCCGCGAGCGGTCGCGAGAATCGACGCCGTGACATCCCGCGCGACGGAGAATGCCGTCATGCTCTGAAAAAATTCATCCGTGTCGGCCTCGGAGCGACGAACGAGGGTCCAGTCGCCCGTGGCGCCGACGAAGTCTTCAAGCCGTGCCCGTACGACCTCGAAGAGTTGCTCTTCAGAGAGTTGCGGGGCCGGGAGCGGCGGTGCAATCGGTGTGGGAGGGGCAACCTGTACCCGAGCGCGGTGTCGGCGTAGACCAAACATGTGGCTCCCTGTGGCTGGTGCGAGTGATAGCTCCAGTGTGGACTCACCGCCCCCGGTTACGGGGCTTGACACGCCGACACGCCTCGAATGACGCGGAAAACTGAACCTTTCGGCTAGGCCTTCACTTTCTTCTGGTCGGATTTCTCGCTCACCATGGCCACGGCGTTGGCGACGGTCACGAGCCAGCCAACCCACAGCAGGACCAGGCGCCAGTCCCTAGGGGCGCTCTTTGAGGTGTTGATGAGTGAAAATGCTCCGGCGATGGCGCTCAGGACACTGAAGTTCAAGACGTACTTACGCATATGGGATTCCCTCCGTTGCGACAACGGTACCCACAATTGGGTCGGGGAGGCACGCGGTTGACAAGCAGATGACCCGTACCGTAACCGCCCGTTGGAATCCGATAGCACATAAATCGACCGGCAGGGCGCAAAAAGACGCGGCTGGTAGCGTTGGAGGCCACAGAACAGTGGAAACGAACAGGAGCAGCGTGGCATCGCAAAGCGTGCAATCAGAGACCGACGGTCCCGACACGTACGACTTTATCGTCGTAGCCAACCGGCTGCCCGTCGACAGCATCACGGACGAGTCCGGGAACCAGCAGTGGCGGATGTCCCCTGGCGGGCTCGTTGCCGCTCTTGAGCCGCTCATGAAATCGACCGACGGTGCATGGGTGGGTTGGCCTGGCGCCGCCGACGTTGACCTCGCCCCCTTCGAGCACGAGAACATCCAGATGGTTCCCATCGCGCTCAACCAGCTCGAGATCGAGCGCTATTACGAGGGGTTCTCCAACGACACCTTGTGGCCGCTCTATCACGATGTGATCGCGCAGCCCAGCTACCACCGGGAATGGTGGGACACCTACGTCGCGGTGAACCGGCGCTTCGCCGACACGACGGCCCGTATCGCCGACGTCGGCGCAACCGTCTGGGTCCACGACTACCAGCTGCAGCTCGTGCCCGGCATGCTCCGCGAATCACGGCCCGATCTCACCATCGGCTTCTTCAACCACATTCCCTTTCCCGCGTACGGAATCTTCTCCCAGCTCCCGTGGCGGCAGCAGATCATCTCGGGGCTGCTCGGCGCCGACGTCATCGGCTTTCAGCGCGTTGCTGATGCCGGAAACTTCACCCGCGCCGTCCGCCGGCTCTTCGGCTATGAGACGAAGGGCACTCGCGTTTGGGTTCCCGTCGGTGACTCGTCTGACGCAACCACCGGCGACCGGTCGCACGTGCGCGGTGCACCGGTGCGCCGTGTCATCGCCCGCGCCTATCCCATTTCGATCGATGTGTCGAGCTACGTCGAGCTGGCACAGCGACCCGATGTCCAGGCTCGCGCGCGTCAGATCCGTGAAGAATTGGGCAATCCGAAGACGATCATGCTCGGAGTCGACCGGCTCGACTACACCAAGGGCATCGGCCACAGGCTCAAGGCATACGGGGAGCTCCTCGCCGAGGGCCGGCTGGACTCTCACGACGTCACGCTCGTTCAGGTTGCAAGCCCGAGCCGGGAGCGTGTCGCGAGTTACATGCAGCTTCGCGACGAGATCGAGCTCACCGTTGGACGCATCAACGGCGACTATGGGTCCATCGGGCACACCGCCATCAACTATCTGCACCAGGGCTACCCGCGCGAAGAAATGGTCGCGCTGTATCTTGCCGCTGACGTCATGCTCGTCACTGCGCTCCGAGACGGTATGAACCTCGTCGCCAAGGAGTACGTTGCGACACGTGCCGACCTCGGCGGGGTTCTCGTCCTCAGCGAATTTGCTGGGGCATCCGACGATCTTCGACAGGCTCTCCTGATCAACCCGCACGATATCGAGGGCGTGAAGGATGCCATCATCCGGGCGATCGACATGCCGGTCGCTGAGCGCAGACGACGCATGCGGGCGCTTCGGAAACGCGTCCTTGAGAACGACGTTCTCAAGTGGTCGCGTGTGTTCCTCGAGGAGCTCAAGCAATCGACGACGAGCTACCCGGTGTCTCACGATCACCCGGACGACCGACGATGACCGAGCCACTGCCCGTCGACCTTGAGGCAGCGCTCGAGCGGCTGGCCCGAACCGAGCACCTCCTTATCGCGCTCGACTTCGACGGAACGCTCGCGCCGTTCGTCGACAACCCCGACGATTCCCGGGCGATTCCCGAGGCCAGGGACGCGGTGGCGAAGCTCCTCGAGGTGTCTCACACCACTGTTGCGTTCGTATCGGGCCGCGCGGTCGACAGCCTCCAGCGTGCGTCCGAGGCGCCTGACGGAATCCTGCTGGTCGGTTCCCACGGGGCCGAATATCGATTTGACGGCGTTGACACCCACCCACCGCTCGGTGACGAGGACAGGGCGCATGTCGCGACGTTGTCTGTTGTGCTCGAGGCCGTGAGTGCCGAGCACCCCGGCACCTGGGTCGAAGCGAAGCCCGCTGGCTTCGCCCTGCACACGCGTAACCTGCCCGGTTCCGCCGAGGAGGCAGCGAATGCCGCTGCTCGCCGAGCGGTCACGAAGGCGCTCATTCCTGCCAAGGTTCGTGACGGCAAGAATGTGATCGAGTTTTCCGTTCTCTCGGTAACCAAGGGGGATGCCATGCGCCACCTTCGGGATTACACCGGGGCGACCGCTGTCCTCTACGCCGGCGACGACGTGACAGACGAGGATGCCTTCGCGGCGCTCGGCGAAACCGACCTCTCTCTCAAGTGCGGTCAGGGCGATACGATCGCCGGCTATCGGGTCGAAACACCCCAGGCCGTCGCCGCTGTCCTCCAGCGCCTCGCTGAACTCCGCGCTGCCACCGGCCGATGACTTCCACGGCATGTTCGAGGTTCTAGACTCGATGCATGTCAGAGATCGACCTGAAACCTCGCAGTAGAGCAGTCACAGACGGAATCGAAGCCACAACATCACGCGGAATGCTCCGCGCCGTTGGAATGGGCGACGAAGACTGGGACAAGCCCCAGATTGGTATTGCATCGAGCTGGAATGAGATCACCCCCTGCAACCTGTCGCTTGACCGGCTTGCGCAGGGAGCCAAGGAAGGCGTCCACTCCGGTGGGGGATACCCGCTGCAGTTCGGGACGATCTCGGTTTCTGACGGCATTTCCATGGGCCACGAGGGAATGCACTTCTCGCTCGTCTCCCGCGAGGTCATCGCCGACTCGGTCGAGACCGTCGTCATGGCCGAGCGCCTCGATGGGACGGTTCTTCTCGCCGGCTGCGACAAGTCGCTCCCTGGGATGCTCATGGCCGCGGCGCGCCGCGACCTCGCGAGCGTCTTCCTCTACGCGGGCTCGATCGCACCCGGCTGGGTGAAACTCAGCGACGGGACCGAGAAGGATGTCACGATCATCGACTCCTTCGAGGCTGTCGGTGCCTGCAAGGCCGGCACCATGAGCGAAGAAGACCTCAAGCGAATCGAGTGCGCCATCGCGCCCGGTGAAGGTGCCTGTGGCGGAATGTATACGGCCAACACCATGGCATCCGTCGCTGAAGCACTCGGAATGAGCCTCCCCGGCTCTGCAGCGCCGCCGTCGGCCGACCGTCGCCGCGACTACTTCGCGCACCGCTCGGGCGAGGCCGTCGTGAACATGCTGCGTCTCGGAATCACCGCACGTGACATCCTCACCAAGAAGGCGTTCGAGAACGCGATCGCCGTTGCCATGGCATTCGGTGGGTCCACCAACGTTGTGCTGCACCTGCTCGCGATCGCCCGCGAGGCCGATGTCGACCTCACACTCGAGGACTTCAACCGCATTGGCGACAAGGTTCCGCACATGGGTGACCTCAAGCCGTTCGGCAAGTACGTCATGAACGACGTGGACCGCCACGGTGGCGTTCCCGTCGTGATGAAGGCGCTCCTCGACGCGGGGCTCATTCACGGCGACTGCCTTACGGTCACCGGAAAGACCGTCGCCGAGAACCTCGCTGAGCTCAACCCGCTGCCGCTCGACGGTGAGGTCATCCGCACCCTGGACAACCCCATTCATGCCACCGGCGGCATCACCGTGCTGCACGGTTCGTTCGCGCCGGAAGGAGCGGTCGTCAAGACCGCCGGCTTCGACGCCGACATCTTCGAGGGGCCCGCCCGGGTATTCGAACGTGAACGCGGTGCGATGGATGCGCTGACCAACGGCGAGATCTCCGCTGGTGACGTGATCGTCATCCGGTACGAAGGCCCGAAGGGTGGTCCCGGCATGCGGGAGATGCTCGCGATCACCGCGGCCATCAAGGGCGCCGGGCTCGGAAAAGATGTACTACTATTGACGGACGGTCGATTCTCAGGCGGCACAACCGGCCTCTGCATCGGCCACATAGCACCCGAAGCAGTGGACGCTGGTCCCATTGCCTTCGTGCGCGATGGTGATCTGATACGGGTCGATATCGCAGCTCGGTCGCTCGACCTACTTGTCGACGAAGAAGAGCTGGCAGCCCGCCGCAACGGCTGGGCACCGCTTCCCCCGCGCTATACCCGTGGCGTCCTCGCAAAGTACTCCAAGCTCGTGCACTCCGCCGCTGAAGGCGCGATCACCGGGTAACAGGACGTCCTCGTTACGATCTCCACTCTCACAAGGGAACCCATACGATGCCTGCGGATTCTTCCACCGCCATATCACCATCCAGCCTGAAGGCTGCCCAGCACAACGACGCCGCCCCTGAACTCCTCTCCGGAGCGCAGGCCGTCGTCCGCACGCTGGAACTCCTCGGGATCACCGACGTCTTCGGCCTGCCCGGCGGCGCAATTCTTCCCGTCTATGACCCGCTCATGGACACGAAGAAGATTCGTCACATCCTCGTGCGTCACGAGCAGGGTGCCGGCCACGCTGCCGAAGGCTACGCCGCGTCGACTGGGAAGGTCGGTGTTGCTATCGCTACCTCAGGCCCCGGTGCGACCAACCTCGTCACGGCCATCATGGACGCGCACATGGATTCGGTGCCGCTGCTGGCCATCACCGGTCAGGTCTTCTCGACGCTGATGGGAACCGACGCGTTCCAGGAAGCTGACATCGTCGGCATCACCATGCCGATCACGAAGCACTCCTTCCTGGTGACGGATGCCTCGGAGATCCCGTCGACGATCGCAGCCGCGTACCACATCGCCTCAACGGGCCGACCGGGACCGGTGCTCGTCGACATCACGAAAGACGCACAGCAGGACACGGTTCCGTTCAACTGGCCGCCGAAGATCGACCTGCCCGGCTACCGCCCGGTGACCAAGGCACACGGCAAACAGATCCAGGCCGCAGCGCAGCTCATGGTCGAGGCGAAGAAACCCGTCCTCTATGTCGGTGGCGGCGTCATCCGTGCCGAAGCATCGGCGGAGTTGTTGCAGCTCGCCGAGCTCAGCGGTGCTCCCGTTGTCACGACACTGATGGCACGCGGTGCGTTCCCTGACTCCCACCCGCAGCACCTCGGAATGCCGGGAATGCATGGAACGGTTCCCGCGGTGCTCGCACTGCAGGAATCCGACCTGATCGTCGCACTCGGCGCGCGATTCGATGACCGAGTGACCGGCAAGACCGCCCTGTTCGCGCCGAACGCCAAAGTCGTCCACGTCGACGTAGACCCTGCGGAGATCTCCAAGATCCGCACGGCAGACGTGCCGATCGTCGGCGATGCCAAAGACGTCATCGTCGACCTCACCGCCGCGGTAGCCTCGGCCCGTCGAGAGACAGTTCCCGACATCGAGGTGTGGTGGACCTACCTGAACGGGCTCCGCGACGAGTTCCCACTCGGTTACACCACCCCGACCGACGGCTTGCTTGCTCCGCAGTACGTTATCTCGCGGATCGGCGAGCTGACCGGCCCCGAAGGAATCTTCGCGTCTGGCGTCGGCCAGCACCAGATGTGGGCCGCGCAGTTCATCAAGTATGAGCGGCCGAACTCCTGGTTGAACTCCGGCGGTGCAGGCACAATGGGCTACTCCGTTCCGGCGGCGATGGGCGCGAAGGTCGCCGAGCCTGACCGGACGGTCTGGGCGATCGACGGTGACGGATGCTTCCAGATGACCAATCAGGAACTTGCGACCTGCGCGATCAACAAGATTCCGATCAAGGTGGCGATCATCAATAACTCGTCGCTCGGCATGGTTCGCCAGTGGCAGACCTTGTTCTACGACGGTCGATACTCAAACACCGACCTCAACACCGGCCACGACACCATCCGGGTTCCTGACTTCGTCAAGCTCGCTGAAGCGTACGGATGTCTCGGCATCCGTGTCACGTCGATGGACGAAGTGGACGCCGCGATTAAACTCGCGCTCGAGACCAACGACAGGCCCGTCGTCATCGACTTCGTGGTGAGCGCTGACGCGATGGTCTGGCCGATGGTGCCTCAGGGCGTCAGCAACAGCTATGTGCAGTACGCCAGGGATCACAGCCCGTCGTTCGATGAGGAGGTTTAGAGATGACTACCCACGTATTGAGTCTCCTCGTCGAGGACAAGCCGGGTCTCTTGACCCGCGTCGCCGGTCTCTTCGCCCGTCGTGGATTCAACATCGAATCTCTCGCCGTCGGCAAGAGCGAAGTTCCAGGGCTCAGCCGCATCACGGTTGTCGTCACCGTCGAAGGTCTCCCGCTCGAGCAGATCACGAAGCAGCTCAACAAGCTCGTGAACGTGATTAAGATCGTCGAACTCGACCCGACACAGTCTGTGCAGCGCGAGCACCTGCTGATCAAAGTGCGCGTCGACAACATCACCCGTTCGCAGGTGCTCGAGGCGGTCAATCTGTTCCGTGCGCGCGTTGTCGACGTGGCGACGGATGCCGTTGTGATCGAGGTGACGGGGGATTCAGGGAAGACGAACGCCCTGCTCAAGGTCCTCGAGCCATTCGGCATCAAGGAACTGGCGCAATCGGGGCAGCTCGCCATCGGCCGAGGCTCCAAATCAATCACCGAACGCGTATTCAAGAACTAACGTTCGCGGTTCGCGCACTGCGCGACGCCGCCGGACGCAACACCTCAACAACAAGGAGATAAACAAGTGGCTGAGATTTTCTACGACGCAGATGCTGACCTCTCGATCATCCAGGGCAAGAAGGTCGCCGTTGTCGGTTATGGCTCGCAGGGGCACGCTCACGCGCTGAACCTTCGCGACTCCGGCGTTGACGTCGTCATCGGGCTCAAGGAAGGCTCGAAGTCGATCGCCAAGGCCGAGGAGCAGGGCTTCGTCGTCAAGAGCGTTTCCGAGGCTGCGGCCTGGGCCGACGTCATCGTCATCCTCGCTCCGGACCAGTTCCAGCGCACCATCTACGCAGAGTCCATCAAGGACCAGCTGGCGGAGGGCAAGGCCCTCGTCTTTGGACACGGCTTCAACATCCGTTTCGGTTACATCGAAGCCCCGGAGGGCGTCGACGTGATCATGGTCGCCCCCAAGGGACCTGGCCACACCGTTCGCCGCGAGTACGAAGCAGGACGCGGCGTCCCGGTCATCGTCGCTGTTGAGAAGGACGCGACGGGTAACGCCTGGCCGCTCACCCTCAGCTACGCCAAGGCAATCGGAGGACTCCGCGCGGGCGGAATCAAGACCACGTTCACCGCAGAGACCGAGACCGACCTGTTCGGTGAGCAGGCTGTTCTCTGTGGTGGAGCATCGCAGCTTGTCCAGTACGGCTTCGAGGTTCTGACCGAGGCTGGTTACCAGCCGCAGGTCGCCTACTTCGAGGTGCTGCACGAGCTCAAGCTCATCGTCGACCTCATGTGGGAGGGTGGCATCGCCAAGCAGCGCTGGAGCGTCTCCGACACGGCTGAGTACGGAGACTACGTTTCCGGCCCCCGCGTCATCGACCCGGGCGTCAAGGACAACATGAAGGCCGTTCTCGCCGACATCCAGTCCGGGGCGTTCGCCAAGCGGTTCATCGAGGACCAGGACGCGGGCGCACCCGAGTTCCTCGAGCTCCGCGCCAAGGGCGAGGCTCACTCGATCGAGGAGACCGGCCGCGAACTGCGCAAGCTCTTCGCATGGAACGCCTCGAACGACGACGACTACGTCGACGGCTCGGTCGCGCGCTAATCAGCTGAAACGACGAACGGCTCCCGCCTCAGGTGGGAGCCGTTCGTGTTGTGCCGTGCGGCGGATCAGGACTCGGTAAGGAAGATCTCGATCACGGGGAGCGGCGTGCCCGGAGCGCGCACCGGCAGGTGCAGTGTGACCGTGTCGATGCCGAGGCCCTTCGGCTGCGTGTGCTGGTTGGGCTGGTCATGCTCGGGTAGATGAACCTGGACTGGCACTTCGGACCCGTCGGCGAGCAGTTGGGCATACCGGACGCGTCCACCAAGTCCAGGCAGGTGCAGGTGCACGAACGGCCACGAGAAGACATGGACGTAAAGGCGGTCGCCCCGCTGCGTGTAACGAACATCCGTTGGAGCGGCGAACTCACTTGGCCCGGCGCCATAGATGGACCTCGAGTGCAGGCGGAACCATTCGGCGAGGTCTGACATCCGTTCCAGAGTTCTCGCATCGATTGCTCCGCGTGCATCCGGGCCGATATTGAGCAGCATGTTGCCGTTCTTCGACACCGTGTCGACAAGCATCTTGAGCAAAAGCTCACTCGACTTGTCGTTGAGATTGTCCCTGTCGTACCCCCAGCTTCCGTTGATGGTCTGGCACGCCTCCCAGCGCACAGGGTGGCCGTCGTCATCCGTCGGCGTTACGGCGGGCTGGTACTGCTCGGGTGTCGAGACATCGCCCCCGATCTCAAGCCGGTCGTTGATGATGATGTCTGGCTGGAGTTCACGGATCATCGCGAGGAGGTTCTCGGCGTCCCAGTCGACCGCACCCTTGCCCGGCAGGCCGCCGATGCCCTGTGAGTAGCTGAAGTCGAAGAACAGGTAGTCGATCTGGCCGTAGTCGGTGAGCAGTTCCCGAACCTGGCCCGAGAGGTACCGGCGGTACTCATCCATGTCGCGCTGAGGGTTACGGGCTATCTCGGTC
>JAZQRG010000007.1:0-3758 GCA_045629445.1 Mycetocola sp.
GGAATGAAGCAGCGCTGCGCCATCGCCCGTGCCTACGCCGTCGACCCGACAATCCTGCTGATGGACGAGCCGTTCGGAGCACTGGATGCCCTCACCCGCGTGAAACTGCAGGAACAGCTTCTCGACACCTGGAGCCAGGAGAAGCGCACCGTCGTCTTCATCACCCACGACGTCGACGAAGCAGTGTTCCTCGCCAACCGGGTCGTCGTCATGGCGGCACGTCCCGGCCGCATCTTCGACATCATCGACGTCGACCTGCCATACCCCCGCACCGAAGAGATGCGGCTGAGCCCCGAGTTCACCGCCCTGCGCAACCGCGTGTGGCACTCGGTGTACCACCAGACCACCGGCACAGCAGCCGGAACGATGCCGTCCACCCTGACGGCCTGAGAATCAAGGAAACCATGACAAACGCATTCGCCAGACGGGGCATCGTTGCCGCCGTCGCAGTCGTCGCACTTGCCCTCACCGGCTGCGCAGCGGACTCCGCCGGAGGAAAAGACGGCGGCGACGCCGCTGCTCCCGAGGAACTGACTCCGGTCAACTTCGGCTACATCGCCGACTTCAACGGGGCGAGTCTGCTCGCCGTAGCCGAAGACCAGGGACTCTGGGAAGAGCACGGCATCGAGGTGACCACCAGTGTCTTCACCAACGGACCGCTGCAGATCCAGGCGCTCGGAACGGGCGACCTCGATTTCGGCTACATCGGCCCAGGTGCCATGTGGCTGCCGGCATCCGGTCAGGCCAAGATCGTCTCGATCAACACGCTCGGCAGCGCTGATCGCGTGATCGCGCAGGCCGGCATCGAATCGATCGAAGACCTCAAGGGCAAGAAGGTTGCCGTTCCCGAGGGAACATCGGGCGACATGATCCTGAACCTCGCCCTCGAGTCGGTCGGCATGTCGATCAACGACGTCGAGAAGGTGGCCATGGACCCGTCCACCGTCGTCGCGGCCTTCGCCTCCAAGCAGGTCGACGCGGCCGGCATCTGGTACCCCCTGATCAACACGATCGAGGAGCAGGTTCCTGACCTCAACATCCTCGCCGAAAACGACGACTTCGCCGAGACCGTGTCATTCCCAACCGCATTCGTCTCAGCGCCGGCCTTCGTCGACGAGAACGAAGAGACCGTGTCCAAGGTGATTGCTGCCCTGCGTGAGGCCAACGACTTCCGGGCGGAGAACATGGATGAGACCGTCAAGCTGACGGCCGCCATGCTCAAGCTTGAGGAAGCAAGCGTCGAAGCCGACTCGAAGAACGTCAAGATCATGACGAGCGCCGAACTCGACGAGCTCACCGAAGACGGCTCCGTCGCGGGCTGGCTCGAGGGGATGAACGCGTACTTCGTCGGAGCGGGCAAGCTGCCCGAACCGGTCGACCCGACGACCTACTACACCGGTGACCTCTACGTAGGAGCAGGCAAGTAGCGTGTCGAAGGCCAGCAATATCCTCTTTCTGATGACCGACCAGCACCGCGTCGACACCCTCGGGGCGTACGGCAACTCGCTGGCCGAGACGCCCGTGCTCGATGAGCTGGCTCGCACCGGAACGCGCTTTGACCGGTGGTACACACCCACCGCGATCTGCACCCCGGCCCGGGCGAGCCTGCTCACCGGTCAGGCACCGTTTCGGCACAAGCTGCTCGCCAATCACGAGCGCAACGTCGGTTACCTGGAAGATCTCCCCGACGGTCAGTTCACCTTTCCTGAAGCGCTTCGCGCCGAGGGATACAACACAGGACTGATCGGCAAATGGCACGCGGGCAACGAGAAGAACGCCGCGTACTACGGCTTCGACGGGCCCGACCTGCCCGGCTGGCACAACCCGGTGGAGAACGAGGATTACCTGGCCTACCTGACCGAGAACGGCCTTCCGCCGTACGAGATCAGTGACCAAATCCGTGGAACGCTGCCGAACGGCGGGCCGGGCAACCTGCTCGCCGCTCGGCTGCACCAGCCGGTCGAGGCGACGTTCGAGTACTACCTCGCCACCCGTGCAATCGAGATGCTCGAGCGTTACGCCGCTGACAACGAGGAGGACGGAACACCGTTCTTCCTCGGGTTGCACTTCTTCGGACCGCACCTGCCGTACGTTGTGCCGAACGAATACTTCGACAAGTTCGACCCGGCAGACATCGAGTTGCCGAAGTCGATCGCCGAGACCTTCGCCGGCAAGCCGCCGGTGCAGCAGAACTACAGCGACCACTGGGCGTTCGACACGATGCCGATCGAGACGAGCCGCAAGCTCATCGCGATCTACTGGGGTTACGTCACCCTCATCGACGAGCAGATCGGCCGCGTGATGGCGGCGATGGAGCGGCTCGGCCTCACCGACGACACCGCCGTGTTCTTCAGCTGTGACCACGGTGAATTCACCGGCTCGCACCGGCTTCACGATAAGGGCCCGGCGATGTACGAAGACATCTACCGGACCCCCGGCATCGTTCGTATCCCCGGGGCACCGGCAGGGCAGGTCCGCGACGAGTTCGTCAGTCTTCTCGACTGCACGGCGACCTTTCTCGAGCTCGCGGGGATCGACCCGGCGCCGGCCGTCGATTCGCGCAGCCTCGTGCCGCTCGTTTCGGGCGAGAACCCGGACTGGGCCGACGACATCGTGTGCGAATATCACGGACACCACTTTCCGATCGCCCAGCGGATGCTGCGCAACGCGAGATACAAATTGGTGGTCAACCCGGAATCGGTCAACGAGCTCTACGACCTCGAACGCGATCCCGATGAACTCAACAACGTCTACACGCTGCCCGATATGGCGGACATCCGTGAGTCGATGATGCAGCGGCTGTACGACCTCCTGCGCGAGCGCGGAGACAAGTTCTACCACTGGATGACCGCGATGTACGACGTCGGGGGAGTCGGCTACGACCCGTCCCTCAGCGGATTCGACGACGCGGCCTACCAGAAGTAACCAGGGTGCCCCGCAGGCATCCCCAACGAAACTCGGATGCCTGTGACGGCATCCGGCCCAAAATCGGATGCCCGTAACGGCATCCGCCCCGAACCACGAAGTGAGCATCATGACCACCCCACCGAAACGGCCGAACATCGTGCTGATCCTCACGGATGATCACGCTTCGCACGCGATCAGCGCGTACGGCTCCGTGGTGAACACGACCCCGCGCATCGACGAGATCGCAAACGCCGGCGTTCGCATTGACAACTGTTTCTGCACGAACGCGCTCTGCACGCCGAGTCGGGCGTCGATCCTCACCGGGACGCACAGCCACATCAACGAGGTGACAACGCTCGACACCCCGATCGACGCGAGCCAGCCGACCTTCGTGTCACTGCTGAAGGATGCCGGCTACCGCACCGGAATCGTCGGCAAGTGGCACATGGGCGAGGGCGAGGGGCACGACCCGCAGAACTTTGACTACTGGGCCGTGCTGCGCGAGCAGGGCGAGTACTTCGACCCGCAGATTCTCACCGAAGAGGGCGTGCGGATCGAACCCGGCTACGCGACCGACATCATCACCGACCTGTCGATGAACTGGGTCGACTCGCTCGAGGGCGACGAGCCCTGGTGCATCTTGATTCACCACAAGGCGCCGCACCGGGCCTGGGAACCCGACGAGAAGCACCAGGGCATGTACGCCGACCAGAAGATCCCGGTTCCCGGCACCTTCGACGACGATTACGCGACCCGATCGATGGCGGCCCGCCACGCCACCATGCGCGTCGCCGACTACCTTGCTCTGAACGACCTCCAGGTCTCGCCACCAGAGCATCTCACCCCCCAGG
>JAZQRG010000008.1:0-4799 GCA_045629445.1 Mycetocola sp.
CGAGCACGGCGAGAACGGCAAGGGCAGCAACCCCGGCGCCGGCGCCGGCGGCTTCCGCGTTTACGGCATGCTCTCCCACGGCTGGGACGCCGAAAACGGTTCCGCCGGCGGTGGTGGCGGCGGTGGAGGCGGAGGCTGGCCGTGGAGCGGCGTCGGAGGCGGCGGCGCCGACCGGTCGTGGCGCGCCATCAGCAACAGCGGCGGCGGCGGCGGAAGTTTCGGGGGGAGCTGGGTGTCCTCGTCACTTCCCGGCGTGACGTACGTCAACGACGCCGGCACGGCACCGGCATCCTTCGCCGACTACCGCGGTCCCATCGCGGCGAAAAACACCGTGCGCGTCGTCATCCCCGAGGCGACCGCCGTCACCATGACGGCACCCGAGACGATCGGTGTCAACAACTCTCCGGTCATCCGGTTCCAACCCCAGGTCGCGGCCGGCCCGAGGGCCGGAACGCTCGTGTCGGGCACCATCCGGGTCGCCGTCGACGGCGTGACCGTCGGCACCTACTCGACGGCCGACGCCTTCTGGACGAGCGGCTGGGGCTACGCCGTCTACACCTTGGACCCGCCTATGCCCACCCTCGCGCGCGGAACCCACACGATCACGGCCGAGTTCACGTCGGGCACCCCCGGAAAGAGCTACGGCTACCCGGAGGAGCGCTCGACCGCCACGACGACCATCCGCGTCATGCCCCGCATCACCGGATCCGTCGCCATCGCGGGCGACCCCCACGTCGGCGCGACTCTTTCTGCGGACGCCTCAGGCATCACGTCGCCCGCCCCACTCGGCACGCTCGCGTACCAGTGGTACCGCGACGCCGACCCGATCCCCGGAGCGACGGGCGCGCACTACGTCGTCACCACCGCTGACCAGGCGCGCGACCTGCGCGTGGCCGTGAGCGCAAGCGCGTACGCCGAATGGCTCCAATCGCCCCCCGTGCTCGTCCAGGTCGCGACAACCCTCACCCTCGCAACCAACGCGACCGGACCCATCCCCGCGGCTGAGGACGTCACCGTGACCGCCACGCTCGGCTCGCCCGCCCTCCCGCCGAGCGGCAGCAGCATCGAGTTGCGCGTCGACGGCACCGCCGTCGCATCCGACACCATCCGCAATGGCGTCTCTACCTTCACCCTCACCGGACTCGGCGTCGGCACCCACACCCTCGTCGCACGGTACGCGGGGGACGCCGTCAACCAGCCCGTCGAATCCGCTCCCGTCACCGTCACGGTCGCGCTGCAGGAGCAGACCATCACCCTCGGCGGCCTGCCCAACGAGATCGAGGTCGGCGAGACGGCCCAACTGTGGGTGTCGGGCGGCAGCGGCACGGGAGCCGTCACCTACGCCACATCGGATGCCTCCGTCGCGACCGTTTCGGCGAGCGGTGTCCTCACCGCGCACGCCGTCGGGCCAGTGACGGTCACCGCCACCATGGCGGCCGATGGCCGATACGACGCCGCGAGCAACTCGGCGACGGCGACGGTCGTGCCGGACGACGGCATCACGCCAACCCCCATCGACCTGAGCACCGCGACCGCCGAGCTCGTGGGCCCCGGCCCCTTCGTGTACAACGGCGCCCCCATCCGACCCGGCGTCGCATCAGTGACGCTGCCCGACTCGACAGTCCTGCATCCGGGCGACTACGTCGTTGACTACGGGACGAATACGACGGTCGCCACTGGCGGCAGCGTGACCATCACGGGTCAGGGCGCCTACACCGGGTCGCTCGTCGTACGGTTCGCGATCGATCCGCTCGCGGTCACGATCACGGCCGACGACGAGGTGAAGGAGGTCGGCGCCCCCGACCCGTCACTCGACTGGGATGCGACCCCAGCGATCCTCCCCGGGGATGCGCTCACCGGCGCACTCACTCACGCGGGCATCGAGGTCGGCACCTACCCGATCACGCAGGGCACGCTCGACCTGTCGAACCCCAACTACGCGTTCACGTTCGTGCCCGGCACGATGACGATCGTGCCGACGGCCGACGTGCGCGAGGTGTGGGCGCGCATCCTCGCCCTGCCCGACCCGGTCGCGACGCGGGCGGATGCCGACGACGTCGCCGATGTCACGAATGCCTACATGCGCCTCACGCTCGCCGAGCGCGGCCACCTGCCATCGACCGTGGTCGCGGCACTCGAGACGGCACAATCGCAGGCGGGAGCCGTGAACCGGAGCGAGGTCAACGTTGAGGCAGCAAGCGCCGAGCTCACAGCGAACTGGAATCTCCGACTGGTCGTGACCCCGAGGACCGTCGACGGATCCCCGGAGGTCGTCCGCGACATCCTCGCGAAGCTCAAGCCCCACAATCGCGTGCCGCTCGCGCTCTACGACCTCGACTTCATCGACACGCTCACGGGCGACCCTTGGCATCCCACGAGCCCCGTCACCGTGACGTTCACGTCGCTGTCGCTCGCCGACTGGAAGGAGATCGGGGTCATCCACGAACTCGCCGATGGCACGCTGGAGCGGATCGCAGCCACGGTGGACGGGGGCAGCGTGCGCTTCACGGCGACCTCCTTCAGCCTCTACGGCGTGACGGCGGCGGGCCCGGCAGTCCCCGTCGACCCGGTGGGACCTGACGGCGGCCAGGATGTGCTGCCCGTGACGGGCTCGGTCGCGGCGACCGCGATCGCGACCGCTGGGGCGTTGCTCATCCTTGGCGGACTCGGGTTGCTCGTGTGGCGTGTGAGGCGCCGGTCGTGAGCTTGCTCATTAGGTGTCGACGAGCTCCGCCTTCGACTAGTGCCTTGTCGGTCGAAGATCAGGCGGTGGCGCATGCGGCGATGTATCCGATCGTGCCGCGCCACGGGAAGCGCCCCGCCGCTGCGGGGCCGAGCGTGACGGCCGGGCTGAAGTGCCCGCCCTAGACCGGCCCGAAGGCGTAGGCGCTCGCACCGCCGAGGACCAGGACCAGGACCAGGAGGAACGTGCCGCGGAACTCCGCGACGAGAGCCGCAAGAGTCGAAGGACCTCGCGAGTTTGGCGAGGGCGCATGCTCAAGCGGGGTCGGTTCAAACGCTAGCTCCGGGCGTGGTCATTCCTTGCGCTGTGCGCCTTGGGCGTCTACGAACCAGGCGGCCTTTCTCGCGGAGTTTGACTCTCTAACCCTTCAACCGGGCAGCTGCAACGTCGACGAACCCCGGGTTGTAGCCAGCGTATCCGGCATATCCGGCATAACCGGGGTACCCAGCGTATCCAGGGTAACCGGGATACCCCGGATAACCGCGATAGCGCGGAGATGTCCGAGAGAGAAGCCGATTTCCCACCACAGTTCCGAGGTACTTGCCTTGCTTATCGACAGCATCGCCATCACCCCAAGGGAACCAGCCGATCCAGTTGCCATTGACATCGAAAAGGAACTTGTCGTCGGCTAGACGGCGAAACGCTATCGGATTACCAGGGGTATCAAAATAGAAGACGGCCATTGTCTCTCCTGATCAGGATGTTCAGTTACGCATGAGTCTCAATAGGATTCTTCCGGGGACCACCGACACTGTGTACGCCCATGGCGATATGGGCCCGATCGCTACTCCTCTTTTGCCTCGTTGACTACACCAAATGGGACGTGCACGCTAGGAATCTCATCGGCGGCACCCTGGAGATGCCCGAGCTGGTCGTCGAAAAAGAGGTGGGGCTTGAGAACGCGCAACACCTTCGCTTTCTCAATTCCTCCGAGAAAGAACGCATCATTCACTCGCACACCCCAAGAGTTCAGCGTCCTTACCACTCGCTCGTGCGACGGCGCATTTCTGGCGGTCACGATTGCGACGTGCACCCGCCGGTTGTATTCAGGATCCGCCTCAACCCGCGCGTCTTCGATGTCTTGGATACGGTTTATCCCGCGGAGAAATTCTGAAAGCTTCCCCTCGGGAAGCGGTTCTTCGATGTGTTCCGCCTCGTGCGCGTGGAAGGCAGGCAAACCCTCAGCCTGCATGACGCGCTCTGAGGAATCATCGGCGAGCACCCCATCGAAGTCGAATGCGATCCTGAGATCTGTACCGTTCGGCTCCGCCGCTGGCGAGCCAACCACCTGGCCAGCGGCAAAACCCATGTTGAGTGCGACACGTACGTCTTGTTCGTTCTGCGACAAAAAGAGCGACATGTTCAGAGCACCCATGTACTCGTATGGTGATCGGCCCTGCATAAAAATCGCACGAGATATTGGAAGTAAGTGATGTGCAATCGACCGCATTACGCGAAGGCCCGTTTCCGGATCATTGCGGGAAAGCACGATGACTTCAACCAGCGGCATTCCCTCCGGCGAAAGATCGTTTAGTGAGAGGAGACGCTTGATGAAAGGAAGAGCCACACCTGGTTCAAGCGCATCTGCGATGTGCTCTTCCTGGTATTTGCGGTACTGAGCTTCGCCGTGCTCCCGAAACACTGAATCAGCAGCTGATAAGTCAAAGAGAGCGCTCGAAGCCACTCCCACGACGAGCATTTCTCGAGATCGTATGCCATGTTGCCCCCTAGCCCGGCGATATATTCACCGCCCACTGGACACTACCGGTGCTAACGACGTCGACACCCGCTCTTTGGCTAAATATTCATCTGCTCTGCCTTGCTTTGAGCCTTCTCACACTTCGCCCCGGCAGAAGTGCACACTGCGCATCCTGGCTGCCCTCTTCCCGCCGCATGCTTCTGCATGGGCGAACAAGCGGGCAACGCTAGCCGCCAAAGCCCTCGATCGATGTAAATAATTCTTGACATGCCTCGCCGGCGGTGCGATGCTTCCGATGTAAAGAAAACCTGACACTCGGAGGTCATCATGGGCTACGGCGAACGCACCATCTGGGCG
>JAZQRG010000009.1:0-8990 GCA_045629445.1 Mycetocola sp.
TTGATGGCCTGGCGCAACAACGTCTTTCCCGAACTCGAACAAGACGTCCCCTTCGCCATCACGAACAGACCCCGCGCGGGCGGCAGCCTCAGCGCCGTGCCTACCTTCGACTTTGCCCGGCGTACCCGGGTCATGGGAGACACCATGACGGTCGAGAACGGTGAACTTCGTCACCGCCTGGGCATGCGACGCGGACTCGAGGTCGGCCTTCGACAGCCGTTGTCGCCGGCACGCTCCCCATGACGTCCACTAGCCGCGCGCTGCGCGTCGGTCTCCTGCGAATCCCGCTCCCACCCGTCGCCGTTCTGACCTTGAACGAACGAACCAACCCCACCGACCCCACCCGACAAGACGTCGACGTGCGCATCAGCAACCACTCCTTCGCGAAGTGGTCCGATACGCCGGCACGTTCACATACCAACTCCAAGCCACCGGCTGACCGCACGAGGTCGTCGCTGGTGCAGCGTTCAGCACCCGAGAACGGATCCCTCAGCGGGCGGGCGCTCACACGGGGACGTCAACGTGCGGCTCGCGATGTAGTCGGGAGAGATCGCGATCGGCGTTCTGTTGACGTGTCCCTTCAGCGGGTCCGTGCCGGTACGGCAGAATCGGCTCCGATCGGCATGAGTTCGGGCGTGTGTGCGAGGGGGCAGCAGTGATGGCTAAGCGTCGGATAGCAACAGGGTGGCGTGAGGGATGCTGAATTTCACGGCGCTCGACTTCGAGACCGCCAATTCCTTTCGGGGCTCGCCGTGCTCCGTCGGCTTGGTACGTGTGAGAGATGGGCAGGTGACCGAGCGTCTGCAGTGGCTGATCCGCCCGCCGGAGGGCGCTGACTGGTTCGACGGCTGGAACACCGCGATCCACGGGATCACCGCAGACATGGTGGCGGACGCCCCGCGGTGGAAGGACATTCTGCCCGCCATCGTCGAGTTCATCGGTGACGACGTAGTCGTTGCCCACAATGCGGGATTCGACCTGGGCGTGATCCGGTACGCCTGCACACTCGAGAACATCGAATGGCCCGAGGTGCGATTCCTTTGCACCCTGGTTTTGGCTCGCCGCGCGCTAGCGCTCCCCACCTATCGGCTCCCGTTCCTCGCCGAGACGATGGGCATCGCGTTCGACGACCACCACGACGCGTTGGCCGATGCGACTGCAGTCGTGGAGGTTGTTGCTCGGCTAGCCGAGGCACAGCAAGCAGGGGACCTGCTCGCGCTGGCTGATTCACTCGGCGTTTGCGTGGGCCGGATGGGTGGCGGCATCTACCGCGGCAGCGTCACAATCGCGGCCGGCGGCCACGGCGGGCGCAAGTTCACCCCGGTCGAGGTGAACACGGACGCGGATCCCAGCGGATACCTTTATGGCCGGGTCGTTGTGTTCACCGGGGCTCTCATCTCGATGACCCGGGACGCTGCGCGGGAGGAGTGCGCCAAAGTCGGAGCAATCCCGGAGCAGACCACCACCAAACGAACGAACGTCCTCGTGGTAGGTGACATCAACCCGGCAGTGCTCCGCCCGGGCTCGAACGTAACCGGAAAGGCGCGCAAAGCCTTCGAACTGCAGGACAGCGGCCAAGAGATCGAGGTCATGACGGAGGACGACTTCCTTCGCTGTCTCGACGGCAACCGCCTCGATGGCGCCGAGCTTCTGCTGGACGATGGTGCACCGCACGCAGGAGCCCAGACGATTCGAACCCGACGAGACTTATCGGCAGCGCCCGTCCCGCCCGCCCCGAAGCTAGCTTCAGCCGCCAAGCCGCCGAGGTCGCTGCGCCGGATTCCGGTCCCAACAGACCAAGCATGTTCCGTCGACGGATGCGAGAGCACGGCTGCCTTCAAGACCCGGACAAAACCGACCTGGTGTGAATCGCACATTCAGGAGATCCAGTGTACTGGTGGCCTGCGGCCTCTCGAAGCGTTCACCCACCCCGACGACTGGCAGCTCACCGAGTGCCTCGTGTGCAGCGTTCAGGCTCATTACCGCTTCAACTACACGCTCGACAAGAACGCATGGAATGAGGGAACTTGTCGGGCCTGCTATTGGCGGAAGTGGGCGGCCGATGCTCGCGGCATGCAGGGCGAATGGGCGGATCTAACGCCTGTCAGCTACGCCTCGGCTCTCTCTGATGCTGAGGCGCACGGATTCGAGTATCTCGGCCCCCTGACCGCGCCGTCATATGGGGGCGATCCGCATCACGTCAAGTGCCGCGCCTGCGGCAAGATCTCTGCTGACCGATTGTCCGACATCGGCTTCGGCTGCACGTGTCAGCCTCGCAAGTAGGGTTGCTCGACTCGATCCGTTACCGGGCAACAGTAACGGATCTGAAGATCGTCTCCAAGGAGACCGCAAGAACCTGGTCGAGCGTGGTCTGCTCACTGCTCGGCACGCCGAGCGATGAGGACGAAGACGGGCGTCAGCATCTCACTGCAGATGCCGCGAATATTTTCCGAGTCACGTCGCAAATACAAGTGACCGACACTTCCCCTGCTCCGCGGGCCGCATGGTCGTAGGGTTGCTCCTGCATCACACAGCGAGCGAGAGAGAGTAGCAATGAGCGACGGCCCACCGGACTGGCTTGACGAAGGCGCCACCAGCGACCAGGACGGTCAGGTAGACGAGTACGACCTCACGTCTTCCCCAAACGACTTCAACGTTTCGACCATCGTCGATTTCATCCGCTCCGGAGCGGTGAAGGTACCCGGATTCCAGCGGAACTACGTGTGGGACATCAAGCGCGCAAGCAAGCTGATCGAGAGCCTGATCATCGGCCTTCCTGTACCCCAGGTCTTCCTGTACGAGGAGGGTAAGAACAGCTTTCTCGTTATCGATGGCCAGCAGCGGCTCATGACGCTCTTCTACTTTGTGCACGGTCGGTTCCCGCGCAAAGACAAGCGAGTCGAGCTTCGGCGCATCTTCGACGAGGAGGGGACACTTCCCGAGTCCGTCCTGGCAGATGATCAGTATTTTGAGAATTTCAACCTACAGCTGTCGGAAGTCAGCCCTGGGCAACCTAATAAGTTCAACAAGCGCAACTACCAGACGCTGGACGATTACAAGACTTCATTCAACCTGCGAACAATTCGCAATGTGATCGTCAAGCAGGTCAAACCCTCAGATGACGATTCATCGATCTACGAGATGTTCAATCGCCTGAACACCGGGGGCGTCCTGCTGACCCCGCAGGAGATTCGGTCTAGCCTTTATCACTCGGCCTTCTACGACGAACTCTTCCGGCTCAACCTGGAGCCGCTCTGGCGCGATTTCATAGGCCAGGCACAACCTGACCTGCACATGCGGGACATCGAGGTCCTGCTCCGGGTGATCGCTCTCGCTTACCGCGGTGACAATTACGTGTCCTCGATGGTCAAGTTCCTGAATAAGTTCTCAAAGGACGCTAAGGGACTCACCGGTGACCAGGTATATGCGATCTCCCAGCGATTCCGCGCCGTCCTCGAGTCGATCAGGGACGTCCCGCGCACGGCCTTCCTCACCCGTCAGCAAAGGCTCAGCCTGCCCCTGTTCGAATCAGTCTTAGCCGCCGCCGATCATGCTCTTCAAAGCAATCCTGAATGGGTGATTGATCCCATAGCGTTGTCCGAACTGTCGCAATCTGAAGATTTCCTCACCTTTACGCAAGAGGCGACAACAAACACGACGAATGTGAAGGGGCGGCTGAAACTTGCTCGCGAGATGCTCATAAAGGGCGCGGACGCTTCGCGTTGACCGTCCTTATTAGCGAGCTGAAGCAGCAGCACGATCAACTCCAGGAGGTGCTCCTGGCCAACGAGCCGTCCCTGGCAATCGGCGTCAGCGCTGTTCTAACCAAATCGCTCGTGCTGGCCGCCGCCAGCGAGATCGAGGTCGATTTTCAGGACCACCTAATCGCGTACTTCGATGAGGTGACGAGCAGCGCCACTCCCGCCGTGGAGTTCGTAACGAAAAAGGCGGTCAAGCGCCAGTTTCACACTTACTTCGACTGGGAAGGTTCTTCGGCCAACCAGTTTTTCGGCCTGTTTGGCACCGACTTCAAGGCGCGCGCTTCCGCCGCACTGCAGGCGGACGTTTCGTTGGCGGACTCCATGCGGGCGTTCCTGAGGCTGGGCGCACTGCGGAACAGCGTCGTCCATCAGAACTTTGGCGCATTCTCGTTGGGCGAAACCGCGGACGAGGTCTTCGACCTTTACGTTCGCGCGAGACGGTTCTGCGACGGCCTGCCAGCTCTATTGCGGCTTTGAGCAAGGCGAGAACCCGTCGCCGCATTGCAACTCACTCTGCTCTGGTACCTCTTCCGTGGCCGGCCCATAGAGGGTCCCTGATCGAGCGTTGGTTTCCGGTACCAACGTTCGCCCGTCGGACGGTCGTGCAGCGTGTCAGATCTGAGGGCGTCTAGGCTCGGCGCATGGCGAGGTCTGATTACGTCGCATCGATCCGTGCGCGAATCGGAAGCGATCTACTTCTGCTTCCAGGGGTCACTGCCGTGATTCGTGATGCCGATCGGTTCTTGCTCGCTCGGCATTCTCACTCAGGGCTGTGGAGTCTGATCGGTGGTGCCGTCGAACCTGGCGAGGAACCCTTCGACGCCGTAGCCCGGGAAGTTCTTGAGGAGACTGGTGCTCGAATCCGGGTCGAAGGAATCGTCGGCGCGTACGGCGGCGCTCCGATGACGGTCGAATACCCGAACGGCGACCAGGTTAGCTATGTCACAACGGCATATGAATGCCAGCTGTTGGACGATCCGCATCCTGATCTCGACGAGCTTCTCGAGCTGGGCTGGTTCGACCGCGATGCGATCAGCGAGCTCCCACGGCGCGGCTGGATCGACCGAGTCATTGCGGACTGCCGGTGACGGCTTCGTCTGCGAACGATCGTGTTGCTGCGCGCTCGTAAGCCAGTCCCCGTACGGCATATCTCGATTCAGGGCCGGACAATGAATTCGCCGGTCGCGCTGGCGCAGCTGCCACTGCCAGCGCCCTCACAGAACGAGTAGTCCCAGTTTTTGATTCCCGCGTAGGCGTGGCCGTGCGGAAAGTCCGCAGGCAGAACCAGGGTTGCAGCGAAGGAACCGTCGAACTGATCATCGCTCGTAGTTTGCGTAAGTACGACCGCCGAGCCGGTATGGGCGGCCGTCACAATCCATCCACCATCGGGAAGCGGGTCGTCGCAGCTGGTGTCCGATTCGAGCGTGATCCTGTCGCCGGGAGAGGCGACGGCTGGGCTGATCGTGATCCTTGGAACGCTAACCGGCAGGCGGAGGTGGAATCATGTAGCAGCCCCTCATTGCCATCGCTGCCACGGTGACGACGAGCGCGACGGTTCGGCGCCAACAGTGCACGACATCAAGATACGGTGCGACCGGTCGTCGAACACTCCCGCATTGAGTAGCGGGACTTGACCGCGCTACTCACCTGACCGAATGCCGGCCGTCTACCGGGCCGTGCCGGCGGCGAGCTTCGCTGCCCGGTGTTTCGGGTGTTGTGTCGCCCAGGAGGCGCCGGGAACTGACGCCACCGGGCCGATATCGACCGGGGCAACGCCGTCCACCTCCCACCAGTCGAACGCCAGCTGGCCGCAGTGGTCGCGCCCGGTCGGGACGGCCGCTCGAGGGATCGCGTGGAACGGAATCCGATCAGCCAGCTCCGACGAGTCGCGCTCGAATCGGCGGCCTTGTATTGCAGCGCCATAATGGCGTTGTCAGAGCGTGCTCGTCTCGGAGGGCGACTGAGCCGGTCGGCGGCCTCACCTACGCTTTCGGTATGACCCAGCAGTCACACGACGCGGTCCGCGCGGCGCTCGTCGCCTATGACGCGGCGGTCGATGAGCGAGACACCGCGGCGCGTGTGCTCCAGGCGCGAGTCGACGCTGCGGCGGCCGCAGTTGCCGGCAAGCTCGCCGTCCTCGCCACAGCGCTCGACGACGCGGATGCGCCGATGGATCGAGAGCTCGCGCGCGAGGTCTACTGGCAGGCGCCGCACGTGAAGGTACAGGCGCTCGCAGTCCCGCTGCGGGTCCGGGTGGGCGAGGTGCACCAGGTCGTCGGCGAGCTCGACGAGACGGTCACGTGTCGGGGCGGATGCGGCAAGGCACTGACGATCAAGCTCACCAGCCGCGCGGGCGCGCAGGGACGTCCCGCGATGGCGAAAGCGATCTGCGACGAGTGCCGCGCGCGGCGCGACAGGGCGTGGGCGGAGCGGTCACGTATACCCGATGCCCACGCCGAGTACGTCGATGACCGGATGAACGACGCCCTACGGGCCGGCGACGAACTGCGTCCCCGGTATGTCGAGTTCGAGGGGCTGCCTGGCACCTGGGAGGTCAACGACGAGGGACGCCCCGTCCGGCAGTTGTGAGTACGGCGCGGGTCCGGAGATCTTGCGACAGGACCAGTCGCAGAGTCGACGGTGGGCGACCGCATCGAGGCGCGCATATCGACGAAAGTGGTCGGCTGTGGACTCGATCTCAGACCAGGAGAGATGGCCGTCAGTCGAAGTGGTGCTCGCGAACGTGCCGGTCACCGAGTCGCAGCCCTCGTTCGAGACAGCAGACTTCCACTGGCTCAACCCCAACGGCCCCGCCGGTGAGCCACTGCAACGTATCGACTTCTCTGTGCGCCCCTCGACATCGCGCCGTTGTTCGGGGGTGAGGACCTCTCGCAGGGCTAGAGGGTGCGGTACTTCGACGACCTGCACTACTCCGGACCCTCCGGCGACGATCACACCCGACACGAGATCGAGGCGTGGGTCAATGCGGGGCCCTTGGCCGGCGCGAACGGCATGCCCCCGGAGCAGCTCACCATCGAGTGGGTCGGCCGGGGGTTTTCGGCGGCTCACGATTCGCGGGTGCGCGTCACGCCCGCCCACGCCGTGTGGGCGAGATGGGCTATGAAGTGCGCGGGTTCGCGGACCGCGTTTGACGGCGAACCGCCGAGTTGCCACCTGCAGGCCGTGGTCCAGCTTCAGGCGTACGACACCATGGGCCTGTTTCAGCCCTCGTGCGTATGCCCGCGTTCAGCGACACGTTCAGCACTGCCCCTGGGCGCCCAAAGATGGCATCGCATCGCGGCCAGCACGGCTTCTGTCCGGTGATGAGTGTCGAGTTCGATATCCCGGCCGGTGAACCCGGTGGGTAAACGCGGTGCTGTAGACGCGCGCGTACGCGAACGACGATGGTGGAGTCTTCCAGTTCGCGAGTATCGACTGCAAAGGCGTCCTCGACGTCTACGGCTTCACCGTCGAGCGGTTCCGACGCCCGCCGTGATCGGCTTCCGCTAACAGTGCAACGCGCTCGATCGTCGGTCCATCACCGCCCGAACACCGGTCGCTTTCCGCGCACCGCGAGCTCCTGACCGCGATACTGTCCTTCCATGCCGAATCCGGCCGACTGGTCTTCCCTGCGCAGCATTCCGGTGCCCGGCCGAGGAGAATCGGCCGAGTTCCGCTATGCCGATCAGCAGTATCGTCTGACCGGCGCGAAGGACTCGTGGACTCTCGAGCGACTCGACGACGCGCGCCGATTGGGTCTGCTGAGGCGTGCGGGCAACCGGTGGGCGTTGGTTCCATGCGAAGGCGACGGCGAATGGAATGCCTCCACGCATCTCCTTGCGATCGAGACGTTCTTGGACGACAACGATGCCTGGGAGGAGGACCTCCGGAGCGAGGTGCATTCCGATGGCGCAATCAAGCGATACGTTCGTGGCTCGGCACGCGGTGCGAGGGTGGCGGGAACGTCTTTGGGAGTTCTGTTCGGCGGGATAGCGACGATTGCGATCGTCGCCTCCGGCGGCGATTGGGGGACGTCGTGGCCAATCTTCCTGTTGCCGGCTTTCATGGTCGTGCGGCCGTGGTTCCTCGGCGTCTATCTGACGTCCGACGGGATCGAAGTGCGTTCGTGGTTGCGCTTCTATCGCCTCCCCTCGGCGTCGGTGAGTGTGGTGGAATTGGCGCCGGTGTACTCGGCGCTGCTGGGCGCGGGAACAACGTGGATTCCCTTTGTCGGGTCGGTGCGAATGATGCAGATTGAGACCGCGACGCGCCGTCTACCGCTTTCGCTCCCGTGCACGATGGGGCGACGCAGCCACGTGTTGACGTTGGTTCGCGAGGTGCGAGCTCATCTGGGTGCTTCCCCAGAGATCGACTTCACCCTGTGAATCGGTTCGGCGTGACCACGCCCAGAAGTTGGTCGTGGATCGGGTGGGATGGGGTCCATCAACGAGCAGACTCGGACGCGACTGCGCGGTTAGTTCTCGCGCGGCGCCGACGGATGCCGGCGCTCAAACAGTGAGTCCAAAGCCGCCAACAGTGGTTGGTCGTGGACATCCACCCCCGGCCGACACTCGATGCCGCCATGGAGCGCGACGGCGCCGATACCGAATGCGTTGTACAGCGCGACTCGCCGCTCGACCTGCTCCTGGGCTCTGGGATATGGTGAAGCACCCACGGAGGAAAAGGCCCCCTCACCCGGGGCATTTTCCGTGTTCCCGCACCCTTTTCGGCTCAGCATCCTGGGGCGGAAGGTGCCTCCAGGCACGTGCGGTCGACCAGCGCGGTGCGCGCCTCCACGATGCGCAGGGGGTAGCCCGCGGAGGTCAGCGTGAGCGTGCCGGGCACGGCGCGCCACCCGCCGCCGAAGTTGACCTGGGCGGTGTACTCCGTGGCGACGGTCACCGTGTACTGGCCCCGTGCCGAATACGTGTGGCTCGTCGCCGTGGGGGTGAACTGCGCCTGGCCGAGAGACGCCCAGCTCGTGCCGGGAGAAGCCGTCCGCGCGCTGGTGCCGTCGCCGTGGGAGAAGACGAACGCGGATGGCGTGAAGCGCACCGTGACGGCGTAGCCGAACAACTCCCCCGTGACCGTGTGAGCGGATGCCGTGGCAACGAGGTTCGTGGGCATGCCCGCGATTCCGATACCCGCCGGCTCGGACGACGCAGACGGAGCTGCGGGACGGAACGAGGCCAGGTCGTCCATCGTCGGATCCGGGATGGTGGCCGTCTC
>JAZQRG010000010.1:0-15781 GCA_045629445.1 Mycetocola sp.
ATCGCCGCCTGTGGAAACACGGGCAACACCAGTGAGCCCCACGTGCACGCGCAGCTGATGGATCGCGCGTCGCTCTGGACCGCGCAGGGCATTCCTTTCGTGTTCCGGGATGTCCGGGTGAACGCTGAGCCTGACGTGCGGGACGCTCTGCCCGGCAACGACGAACACATGACTCTCGCCTGACCTGTCCCTCCGTTTCCCGCAGGAAGTCGGACGAGCGCCCGCCACTGTGAGCACCGAGCACCGAGCGGCGGGCGTTGGGCGGTCAACGGGCCGGATGCAACCCCTCACTCACCCAGCCGCGAGGTCCATACACTCTACGGATGCTCCTTATCTTCGGAACGACCCTGCGGAACAAGGTCCTCGTGGTCGTCAACTTTCTCTGCCAGTTCTGCGGCCAGCAGGCCAGCCAGGACGTCGTCGAGAGCGCCACAAAGATCTCGGTGTTTTTCATCCCGCTCTTCACGATCCGCAAGCAGTACTTCGTCACGTGCTCGAACTGCGGTGGCACTACCCCGCTCAGCAAAGAGCAGGCGACGCACGGGATCGAGTGGGCCGCCCGCAACCGTCAGGTGAGCTGAGGGCGGCGCGGGCGCTAGACCAGCAACTGGTGCTTCGCCAGCTCGCGGTAGAGCGGTACGGATGCCACCAGTTCAGAGTGCGTACCGGTTCCGATCACACGGCCCTGGTCGAGAACCACGATGGTGTCGCTATCGACAACCGTCGAGAGACGGTGCGCGATGACGATGAGAGTGCGGTCCTCGGCGACGGCGTCGATGGCGAGCCGCATCTTCTGTTCATTCACCCCGTCGAGCGACGAGGTGGATTCATCGAGCAGCAGGATGGGGGGAGCGGAGAGCAACGCGCGCGCAATGGCGAGGCGCTGGCGCTCGCCACCGGAGAGCATGATGCCCTCCTCGCCGACCGGTGCGTCGAGCCCGAGCGGGTTGCGATCGAGCACGTCGGTCAGGTTGACGGCGTGCAGCACGCGAATGCAGTCTTCGTCTGATGCGTTTGGCGAGGCCAAGAGGAGGTTGTCGCGGAGTGACCCGGCGAGCACCGGGGCATCCTGTTCGACGTAGCCGATCTGTGACCGGAGTTCGGTTCGCGGCATCGTGCGGATGTCGACACCGGCGAAGCGGATGGCACCGGCCTCAGGGTCATAGAACCGTTCAATGAGTCCGAGGATCGTGGACTTTCCCGCCCCGGACGGCCCGACGAGGGCGGTCCGCTGGCCGCGAGCGGCTCTGAAGGTGACGCCGCGGAGGACCGGGTCGCCGGGCTGGCGGCGGGAATCAGCTTCGGTGGCGGAATCGATGTCGTTGAGCGTGTCCGTCTCGAGGACGTTCGCTGCCTCGGCGGCGGGAGCGACAGCATCCGTTGCGGTATCCGAGTCGACGCGACGCTCGACGGCCGCGGCGGGGTACGAGAACACCACCGAATCGAACTCGATCGCTGGAGCGTCGCTTGAGCGGATGCCTGGGGTGGCGACGGATGCAGCGATCGCGGCATCCGCATCGTCTTCACGCGGCAGTTTGATGATTTCCTGGATGCGGCCGAGTGCCCCGAGCGCCTGGTTGGTGGCTGAGATGGCGCCGAATGCCTGACCGAGCGGCATGATCATCATGAAGAGGAACAGGATGAAGGCGACGAGGCTCGCGATGGTGATCGCGCCGCTCGCGACCCGGAAACCACCGACGCCGAGGACGACGAGGAATGACACCTGCATGGCGATGCCCGCGACGGGCACGACGAGGGCGGACACCTTCGCGACCTGGATGCCCATGCGCCACGCGCCGGTGGCGTCTTTATCGACAGTCGCGATCTCCCGGTCGGTGGCGTTCGAGGCGCGCACGGTTCGAACCGAGCTGATGGCGCGTTCAACCGAGGCGGCGAGGTCGCCGACCTTGGCCTGTGCGCGCTGGCTGGCGACCCGGATCTTGCCGGAGAGTGCCACAACGGTGACGATCGACACGGCGATGACGAGCGCGGTGAGCCCAAGCAGGACCGGGTCGATAATCAGCATGGCGATCAGGGCGCCGACAAAGGTGATGGTGCCGCCGACCGCTTCGACGAGGCCCTGGGTGAGTACAGCGCGGAGGAGCGTCGTGTCGCTGCTCACCCGGGAGACCAGGTCGCCGGTGCGGCGGGTATCGAATTCAGAGATCGGCAGGTGGAGCATCCGTGCGACGAGCCGCCGCCGGCTGGAAAGCACCACGCCCTCGCCGGTGCGCTGGAGGAGGTAGTGCTGGTAGCCGGAGATCACGCCGGACACCACGACGAGCGCAATGAGTGCCCAGACGAGTCCGCCGAGCGCCTTGCCTTGTTCGACGATGCCGATGACCTGGCTGACGAGCAGCGGTTGGGCCAGGGATGCTGCTGACCCGAGAATGCTCAGGCCGATGATGAACCACAGGACGCGTTTGTGCTCGAACAGGTAGGGGATCAGCTCGCTGAACCGTGCCCGCGGGCCCTCATCGGCTTTCGACGGTCGGCCGAAGGGGGATCGGCGGGCGGGGCGGGTAGTGCTGGGCGCTGACATGCGGGTGTCCTTGTTCCGTGAGGCTGACGGTAGGTCAGCTTCGACCATACTTCTTGTGAACTGCTTGTTTGCTTACACCGAGGGCGAGCGCGATCAGCTGCCAGGGAGCGTTGGCGTTCCGCGCCCGCCGAACGGCGATGGCTTCCGCCCGATCAAGTTCCTTGCGGAGCCGGGCAATGGCTCTCAGCGCGGCGATCGGGTCCTGAGAATCGGCCTCACCGGCCAGTGTCGCCATGGTTCCTGTGCTCATGACGTCAACATTAGTTGACGAGCGCGTGGTCGTCAACCTGCGTTGACACAGGTTAAGTTCGTCCTTCGTGACCGGTCCGCAACCCACCTCGCCGATGGTCTCGGCCCGGATAAGCTGGAGAATCTTTCAGAAGGAGTGCACATGGGTTCGGTGATCGGCGACATTCTCACAGCCGCTGTCGGTATAGCGCTCAGCCCGATCCCGCTGGTGGCTGCGATCACGCTCATGCTGTCACCGCGATCCGGTCTCGCTGGCCTGGGCTTCCTGGGTGGCTGGCTGATCGGTGTGATTGTGCCTGTCACCGTGACGTCCCTCATCGCGAACATCCTTCCCGAAAGCGGCGGCGCCGAGTCCGCACCAATTGCGGGAGTGCTCCGGCTGCTCCTCGGTGCACTTCTGATCTACCTCGCGGTCGAACAGTGGCGGTTGCGTCCGCTCCCGGGCCGGCCCGGCGTGCTGCCCCGCTGGATGACAGCAACGGACGATATGACCGCTCCGCAGGGAATCGCCCTCGGCTTCGGCCTCGGGGCGCTCGCGCCGAAGAACCTTGTCCTCGGTATCGCGGCTGGACTCACGATCGGCGGAGCGGAGCTCAACGTTCGGGACACCATCGTCAGCGTTCTTATCTTCGTTGTGATCGCCATTTCAACGATCCTCGTGACGATCGTTGGCTATCAGCTGGTCAGTGAGGCGTGGCAGAAACCTCTCGCCGACCTGCGCACCTGGCTCGTGCGCAACGGCCCGACCGTGCTCGCCGTGACGCTTCTCCTGCTCGGTGTCGAGCTCATCGGCGAGGGTGTCAGCTCGTTCTGAATCACCGGCGGTGAGGCTGTCCTGCCGACGGCGGGGCCAGATCCGCCGATAACGGGTCACCCTCTCGGCTGCATACTGGTCACGTGACGGTCAAAGAAGCGGCATGGATGGATGGGGGTCTCCGTTCTTGTCCCGCGTTTCCTTGGCGCACCGTCGGCTCTTGCCGGCGCCGCTCTTTGCTGACTGTACTTCCAACGAAGGAGCACAACCAGATGCACAAAAACTCCACTCTCGTCCGCGCTCGGATTGAACGGTTCATTGGCGAAAGGGTGCGTCCCGCGCTCTACCGCGACCACGTCGCGGTAGATGTCCGCGCCTGGGAAGTGCCAGACGAACCGGTGCCGTTCGCCGACGCGATTGGCCAGGAGTTCCAGCGGTTTTCGACCGGCCAGCAGTGGGGCAAACCGTGGGGCACCACCTGGTTTCGAGTAACCGGAACGGTTCCGACCGAGTGGGCCGACCTGCTTCAGGGCGGTTTCGACGGACGCGTGGAGCTAATCGTCGACCTTGGCTTTCTTGCGGGTCAGCCCGGCTTCCAGGCCGAGGGCCTCGTGTTCGATCGGACGGGCCGAATCCTCAAGGCCATTGAGCCGTTCAACAGTTATGTCCCGGTGGACGCTGCTCCCGGTGATTCCATCGACATCTACATTGAAGCCGCGTCGAACCCCGACGTTGGCAGCGACTGGAGCTTCCAGCCGACGAACGTCGGCGACAAAGCGACAGCGGGAACCGAGCCGATTTATACCCTGCGTCGGCTCGAGCTGGCTCTCCTGGACACCGCCGTGTGGGAGCTCGACCGGGACATGTGGACGCTCACCGGGCTCGTGGATGAGCTGAGTGACGAGCTGCCACGCCAGGCGGAGATCTTGCGCGCCCTCGAGAACGTCGTCGACGGAATGGACCCTGACGACATCAGCGGGACGGCGCTTCGCGGGCGGTCGATTCTCGCCCCGGTACTGGCTCAACCCGCGTACGCGAGCGCGCACCGCGTCGTTGCGGTCGGTCACGCCCACATTGACTCCGCGTGGCTGTGGCCGGTGCGCGAAACGATCCGCAAATGCGCCCGCACGTTCTCCAACGTGCTTGACCTGATGGACCGCGACCCCGGGTTCGTCTTCGCTTGCTCATCGGCTCAGCAGTACGCCTGGATGAAAGAGTTTTACCCCGACCTGTTTGAACGGATTAGGGAGAGGGCTCTCGAGGGACGGTTCGTTCCCGTCGGCGGCATGTGGGTCGAGTCCGACACCAATATGCCGGGCGGTGAAGCGCTGGTTCGGCAGTTGCTCGCAGGCAAGTCGTTCTTCATGCGTGAGTTCGGGATTGAGCCGCTCGAGGTGTGGCTGCCCGATTCCTTCGGCTACACCGGGGCGCTGCCGCAGATCATCGCGGCATCCGGTTCTCGCTACTTCCTGACTCAGAAGACGAGTTGGAACGAGACGAACCTCATGCCACACCACACGTTCTCGTGGGAGGGGATCGACGGCACGCGCATTTTCACTCATTTCCCGCCGGTCGACACCTACAACTCCACCCTTTCCGGCAAAGATCTGGCCAGGGCCCAGCGGCAGTACTCCGAGAAGGGGGCATCCAACATTTCTCTCGTGCCGTTCGGATATGGCAATGGGGGAGGCGGCCCGACCCGCGAAATGCTCGCGGCGGCAGACCGCCTGCGGTCGCTCGAGGGGTCGCCCGCGGTTGAAATCGCGTCGCCGCTCGCGTTCTTTGAAGCCGCGGAGGGCGATTATCCGCGGCCACCGGTGTGGTCGGGCGAGCTGTACCTCGAATTCCACCGGGGGACGTACACATCGCAGGCGAAAACCAAGGCGGGAAACCGACGAAGCGAGCACCTCCTTCGAGAAGCGGAGTTGTGGGCTTCCACCGCGAGCGTGCGAACGGGTGTCGAGTATCCCTATGACAGGCTCGCCGAGCTCTGGCACACGGTGCTGCTCCTGCAGTTCCACGACATCCTGCCGGGAAGTTCCATCGCGTGGGTGCACCAGCAGGCGGAAGCGAGTTATGCGGCGGTCGCCGAGGAACTCGAGACCATGATCGCCGAATCCATTTCGGCGCTGAGCGGGTCGGACAGTGCCGCGGTTGATGGGGTCCAGTTCAACGCCTCACCGTTCCCGGTTTCCGGCATCCCTCCTCTCTCCGCCGGGATCGCCGTCACCGCAGGCCACAAAGTAACCGTCCAGGAGCGAAACGGCGGGTTCGTCCTCGACAACGGAATCGTCAGCGTCACAGTGAACGCGTCCGGGCTCGTGACCTCTTTGCTGCATCGCGCGTCCGGCCGGGAGGCCATCCCGGTCAACAAGCCGGGCAACCTGCTCCAGCTCTTTCGCGACACCCCCACCCAGTGGGACGCCTGGGACCTTGACGATCACTATCAGCGATCGGGAACCGACCTCGTTGACGCGGAATCCGTCGAACTGGTCGATGCGGGGGAACACGCCGCAGCCGTTCGGATCGTGCGGGTGTTCGGCGCGTCCGCCGTTGAGCAGACGCTCACGCTCGAGAGTGGTAAAGCCGTCCTCGACATCGTCACGATCGTGGACTGGCACGAACGGCAGAAGCTCCTCAAGCTCGCATTCCCGCTCGACGTGCACGCCGACCGGGCCGCCTCCGAGATCCAGTTCGGGCACATTCACCGTCCCACCCACGTCAACACGTCGTGGGATGCCGCGCGGTTCGAGACCTGCGCGCACCGCTGGGTTCACGTTGGCGAACCGGGCTTCGGGGTGACCGTCGGCAATAACTCGACGTATGGCCACGACATCACCCGCACGCAGAATGAGGCGGGAGGGACGTACACACTCGTGAGGCAGTCGCTTCTGCGGGCGCCGGTCTTCCCTGACCCGACAGCGGACCAGGGCACCCATGTCCTGCGCTCATCGGTGCGCATCGGAGAAGACATTCTCGATGCTGTCGAAGAGGGCTATCGGCTGAATCTTCCGCTGCGAGCGAGTGGTCAAGCGACTGCGGTCGACCCGCTTGTCGTCAGCGAAACCCCAGCCATTGTTGTTGAGTCAGTCAAGCTGGCCGAGGACCGCTCCGGTGACCTGGTCATTCGGCTGTACGAAGCCCGGGGCGCACGCGCGACCGGTCGTCTTCAAATCGACGCCGCAGTCGACGCCATCACCGCGACCGATCTGTTGGAACGCGAGAGCGCCGCAGCGGCGTCGGCCCTCATCGGCGCCGATGGCAACGCGGTTGACCTGGTCTTGCGCCCGTTCCAGATCGTCACACTGCGGGTGGCGCTTGCCGGGCATTCCGACTGACCAGGGACGGCGGAAACGGATGCCGTCCCTGCGAGGCGATGGACGGCATCCGTTTCGTTATGACGCTTTCGTCGCGGTGACGAGCAGGTACTCCCACTCGAGGTTGCAACCGCCCGAGTCGAAGCGATTCACCAGGTCGACCAGATCGCGGTCGAGGGCCGCAACCCGCTCGGGATCATCGCCGATGTTCTTGTAGGTGACGATCGTCGGGCCATAGCGCGCCTTGAAATAGTCGCGTAGCTCTTCCGCCGAACCGAACCGCGTCACCGGCAGGGCCTTGTGAGTGGCGCTGAACCCGGTCACCCGATCACCGAGCAGCGACAGAACGTGATCCTCGGACCCCCAGAGCGGTGGGGGAGAGGCGCCGGGAGGAGGCGGGGGAGCGTACGGCTTCATCGTGGCGAACATCTGGCCGATGAAGCCCTCGGGTGTCCAGTTGATGAGCCCGATTTTTCCGCCTGGTCGGCACACGCGGAGTAACTCTGCCGCGCTGGCTTCGTGGTGAGGGGCGAACATGATGCCGACCGTGGACATGACGGTGTCGAACTCGCCGTCGGCGAATGGCAGTGCCTCGGCATCGGCTTGCTGCCAGTCGAGCTGAAGGCCGAGCGCCTCCGCCCGGCGCGAGCCCGCCTCGAGCAGCTCGGGAGTGAGGTCGCTCGCGACGACATCGGCACCCGCCTGCGCTGCGGGGATGGCGGCATTGCCTGACCCGGCCGCGATGTCGAGCACGCGCTGGCCTGGACCGATCCGGAGCGCATCCACGATCGTTGCGCCGAGGTCCGAGATCAGGTCTGCGGCCAGTTCAGGGTAATTCCCCAGCGCCCACATTGTGCGGTGCCTGGCTTTCAATGCCTTGTCGGCATCGGTGGTGACGTCGGTCATTGTCTTCCTTTCGTTCGCGCGGGGCCGGTACCAGCTCCGCTGGTGTCCTGCCCTCAGTATGCGACCGGGCGTGACGCGGCGAAACGGGGTCGTGAGGGTTAAACGACGGATGCCGTCCCCCGCGAGGCGAGGGACGGCATCCGTTGGTGAAAGGTGAACCTAGCGGTCGATATCGACGTCCTTGGTTTCCTTGCCGATGATGAGCGCGATCAGCGTGATGAGGCCCATGACGGCGAGGTAAACGCCGACGAGGAACGGGCTGCCGTCTGCGACCGCCCACAGCCACACGGCGATGAACGGTGCAACAGCTGCACCGAGGATCGACGAGACGTTGTAGGAGATACCCGAACCGGTGTAGCGAACGTTGGTCGGGAAGAGTTCGGGCAGCAGCGCGCCCATCGGTCCGAACGTCATACCCATGAGGCTGAAGCCGATGATGAGGAACGCCATGACGCCAACGAAGCCGCCGCTGAGGAGCGGGACCCAGACGAGGCCGAAGATGATGATGCCGATGGTGACGATGATGAGCGTCTTGCGACGGCCAAACTTGTCTGCCCACGGGCCGGACAGCAGTGTGAAGATACCGAAGAACACAACGCCGGCGATGAGCATGAGCACGAAGGTGTTGTAGCTGTAGCCGAGTCCTGGCTGCTGGCCGGGTGCCGGGTCGATCGGCGCACGGCCGTAGCTCAGCGAGAAGGTCGTCATCAGGTAGAACAGCACGTAGGTGGCGAGCATGAAGAACGTACCGAGGATGAGTTCGCGCCAGTTGCTCTTGAAGACGAGCTTGAGTGGGAGCTTGACGACCTTGCCGCTGTTCACCGTCTTGGTGAACGCGTCGCTCTCAACGAGCCGGAGTCGTACCCAGAGGCCAACGATGACCATGACCGCGGAGAACAGGAACGGGATGCGCCAGCCCCAGTCGAGGAAGGCATGGGGTGGGCGGGAGGGGTCTTCTGACGGCAGGACGAACGCGATGAGCAGGAAGAGGCCGTTGGCGATGATGAAGCCGATGGGAGCGCCGAGCTGCGGGAACGTGCCGTACCAGGCACGCTTGCCGACGGGGGCGTTCTCGGTCGCGACGAGCGCTGCACCGCTCCACTCGCCGCCGAGCGCAAAGCCCTGGGCGAGGCGGAGGATCACGAGAAGCAGCGGCGCGAACCAGCCGATGACGAGGTAGGTGGGGAGAACGCCGATGAGGAAGGTGGCGATTCCCATGGTGAGGAGTGCGGCGACCAGTGTGGTCTTTCGCCCGACCCTGTCACCGAGGTGGCCGAAGAAGACAGCTCCGAGCGGGCGGGCGACCATTGCCGCGCCAAAGATGGCGAAGGACGAAAGAAGCGCCGTTGTCTCATTTCCGGCCGGGAAAAAGAGGTAGGGGAAGACGAGGACGGCGGCCGTTGCGTAAACATAGAAGTCGTAGAACTCGATCGTCGTCCCGATGAGGGACGCGAGGACGACGCGCGACTTTGGATTGGCCGGGGTTTGTGGAGTGGTGGTGGCTGAGACTGACATGGTGCTCTCTCGTCGGTGAATGAGCCATCGGAGGCGCGGGCCGGTCGCGTCTGCCAACCCCAACGGCGGAACATACAGTGGGTCGCGCTTGTGGCGCGGCTTTCACACCTTACGCCCAGTCTTCTCGAGGGCAAAAACTCTATCGGCCTGATGGGGTGGAATTCGTCATGAGGCGTCAATTTCGAGCATGACCTTGCAACTCGCACCGCCGTCGGCGGCGACGGCGAACGCCTCCCCGACGCGCTCGAGTGGAAACGTGTGTGTGATCAGGTCGTCTGCCGCTGGGGTTTCGCGCAACACGGCGAGTGCGCGATCCATCTCATCGGTGAACCGGAAGGCCCCACGAAGATCGAGTTCATGGCTGACCAAGAGAGCGAGCGGCAGCGCAATCGGGTCGAGCGGAAGGTTGCCGAGCTGCACGATGGTCCCGCCGACAGCGACGGTCCGAAGCAGCTGTGCGAGTGAGGCTGGCGCCCCTGACGCTTCGAGCGCAACGGCGAATTCGTCTGATGCGACCTGGCCAACGTCGAAGACCTGGTCAGCGCCGACCCGACGTGCCCGATCGCGAGCGGCCGGGGCCGGGTCCATCGCGAGGATCATGTCCGCTCCCGAGGCACGCAACGCGATGATCGATAGTGCTCCCACCGGGCCACATCCGCTTACCATCGCGGTCTGACCTTCGACTTGACCCGCCCGGGTCACTGCATGCAGCGCGACGGAGAACGGCTCCGCCAAAGCTGCCCTTCGAAGGCTCAATCCGTCAGGGACGAGTCGCACCTGGTCCTGGTGAACCACTATCTCCTCGGCGAAAGCGCCGTCTCGGTGCGGGGACACGGCCGCAGAGCCGAGGTAGCTGAGATTCGGGTGCAGGTTCATCCGCCCGGTCAAGCGCGTCGGCAGAGCTCCGTTCGTAGACGCCGGGTGAACGACTACGCGCGTTCCCAGCTTCAACGAGGTCACTGCCGCTCCAACAGCGGTCACTGTGCCCGACAGTTCGTGGCCAAGAACGAACGGATGCTCCTGCACAGCACTTCCGGATCGGCCCGATTTCCAGTACGAGATGTCTGAACCGCAAATGCCCGCCCATGCCACTCGGATCAGGACCTGGTCTCGGCCGACAACCGCGGCGGGCCGGCTCGTCAGCCGCAGGTCGCCCGGTGCATGAAGTTCGAGGACGCGCATAGGACTTTCCCAACTGTGAGGCCGATACGAAATCGGCGTGGACACGAGACGACGTCAGGACAACGGTGACAGCACGACGGCTGACGCCGACGTCAGAACGCGTTGACCAGCCCGATCACGCCGACGGCGATGATGGAGAGCGCCGAGATGAGCAGCATGACCGTTGTCGCCCGCCCGTCCTTAACCCGCTGGTCGGTTTGGGTGCGCGACAGGTAAACGGTCGCGATGGCGACACCGATGAGGAAGACGGCGTTCAGCAGCCCGGCGATGATCACGAGCGGCAATGGCGACGAGACGATCGTTCCGAAGAGACCCCAGATGATCGGCAACAGGATCATGATCCAGCGCATCCAGCGGTCCCGCTGCTTCTGGTTGAACCAATCGAATGCACCAAAGAGGGAGAGCGTGTTTCCGATCTGTCGGCCGAGACTGGGGACGTTCGCGATGATCGTCTTGAACAGCGCGACCCCGGCGCCGAGCAGGAAGACCGTTGCCCCCCACGCTCCGACCCCGGCCTCAAAGGTCCCCGAGAGGGTCGTCATGACGTCTGTCCCCTCCGGCACAATGCCCTGCGGATGCAGGACCGCTGCACCGAGCATGTAGAAGGCGGCGGTGCTGATGGTATAGATCACCCAGGACACCCAGGCGTCAACTTTCATGACACCGATCCAGCCGCGCGCCCGACGTTCCCAGGCTTCGGACGCGTCCTTGGGGCCGGCCCACGCCGCGTAGCCTTTCTCGACGCACCAGTAGGTGTATGCCGTCATCTCCCCGGCGCCGACCCCGGTGAGCCCGAACATCGAGAGGGCAATGCCCATCGCGCCGACGGCGATCTGGAACTGGAATCCCTCGCCGAGGTCGGCGCCGGTCCAGGCGAACTCGGTCCCCTGGATCAGGAACACCATCGTGACAGCAAATGCGGTCACGATGAAGACGAGAACCGTCGATACACCCTCGACGATCGTGTACTTGTTGGCGATATGGATGAGGATCGCGAGGACCGCGAGGATCGCCACCCACGATCCGATCGAGACCAGCGAATACGGATCGTCGCCGAAGGGAAACAGCGTGCTGAAGGCGAAGGCGGCCGCGCTGATTACTCCGGCCTGGCTCGTGAGGAACTGGAGGAACATGAGCAGGACCAGCCAGGCCATCCATCCACGCTTACCGAGGCGCGGTGGGACGTCGTCGTAACCGGCAACGGCAACGCGGCCGGTGGAAATGGTCCATCGGGCAAGCTCGATCTGCACCCAGACCTTGACGAAGGTCGACACGAACACCAGCCAGAACAGCATGAACCCGGCCTGAGCGCCGAGCGCGGTTGCCGTGAGTAATTCTCCGGAGCCGACGACCGCCGCTGACGTGATCATGCCTGGACCGAGGAAACGGAACCGGCCGGCGAGGGTTGTCGGCGGCTCTTTGACCTGGGTCCCGTCGACGACGTAGGGGTCTGAGCGGGTGATCGTCGTCGCGTCCGATGGCGTCGTCATGATGGCCTCCTTGCCAACGTGCGCCGGTGTCGGCCCGACACACCGGCCAAGTTAGCAGTTCACCCGGCGGGAAGCCAGAGGGTGCAACTGAAGCCGGTGTGGGTGCGCCCGGGAGGAAAATCGTGGGCTCTGCGGCCTCTAGCCGGTCGGCTCCTTCGATTTTCCTCCCGAAACGACGGTGGGGCTGGCGGAGCAGCACGGCGGCACGGCGGCACGGCGGACGGCCGTACGGCAGGCCAGCGGTGTGGCGAGTGCGCCCCGGGAGGAGAAACGTGGGGTCTGCGGCCCATAGTCGGTCGGCCCCTTCGATTCTCCTCCCGAAACGACGACGAGGTCGGCGGAACGTTACCCCCGAAACGACGGCGGGCGGGCGAAGCGTTAGCCCCGCAACTGGCGGAGCAGCACCGCGGTCGCGACAGCGGCCTCTGCGGCTTCGCGGCCCTTGTCTTCCTTCGACCCGGGCAGGCCGGCGCGGTCAAGACCCTGTTGTTCGTCATCGAGGGTGAGCACCCCGAAACCGACCGGCTTTCCGGTCTGCAACGTGACGTGCGTGAGGCCGGAGGTCGCGGCATCCGACACGTACTCAAAGTGGGGAGTGCCGCCCCGGATGATCACTCCGAGCGCGACGACCGCATCAGCTCCTGCGTCGAGGGCGACCTTCGCTGCGACGGGCAGTTCGAAGCTGCCGGGAACCCGAACGAGACTGTGGGTGGCGCCCGATTCATCGAGCGCTGCGGTCGCGCCGGCGATGAGTCCGTTGGTGATCTCCGTGTGCCACTGTCCCGCGATGACGACGATGGTGAGTCCTTCGCCGTTCACGGCCAGGTCGGGTGATCCGTGTCCACTCATGAATGCGTTCCTGCTTCCTGGCCTGCGGCCATGATCTGTCGTGCTGTGTATTCGTGTCCCATGCGGTCACGCTTGGTCTGCAGGTAGGACTCATTGAGTGCCCCAACGCCGACGACCAGGGGAACCCGCTCGGTGACCGTGATACCGAACTCCTCAAGCTGTCGCGCCTTCTCCGGGTTGTTTGTGAGCAACCGGATTTCGGTCAGCCCGAGGTCCTGGAGAATGGCGGATGCTGCCTGGTAGCTTCGTGCGTCGCCCGGGAGCCCGAGTGCAAGGTTGGCGTCGAGGGTGTCGAGTCCCTCTTCCTGCAGCTGGTAGGCGCGCAGCTTGTTGATCAGTCCAATGCCGCGGCCTTCGTGGCCACGGAGGTAGACCACAACGCCGTCGTGCCGCCGGATAGTGTCGAGCGCTGCGTCGAGTTGCGGGCCGCACTCGCACTTCAGTGATCCGAACGCTTCACCGGTGAGGCACTCGGAGTGCACGCGAACGAGTGCGCCTGGCTTCGGCTCGCCGGCGACGATGGCGACGTGGTCGGCTCCCGTGTTCCTGTCGCGGTAGGCGCGGACCCGGAACGTGCCGTGCGTTGTCGGCACGTTGGTCTCGACCTCGAACAGCACGGGGGAGGACGGCGCGAGAGAGACCGGGCTCTGGTCGGTGTCCACGGCATCCGGGTTGTCGGTCAGATAGTCGATGAGCGCCGCGATCGTGATGACCGGAAGGTCGTGCTCCTTGCCGAGTTCGATGAGACCGGGCAAGCGCATCATGTCGCCCTTCTCGTCGACAACCTCGCAGATGGCGCCGACGGGGCTGAGCCCGGCGAGTTTCATCAGATCGACGGCCGCCTCGGTGTGGCCCGCGCGCTCGCGGACACCACCATCGACGGCCCGCAGTGGCACGATGTGGCCGGGACGGATGAGATCGGTCGGGAGCACGCCGGGGTTGCCGAGCACGCGCAGGGTTGTCGCCCGGTCCGCAGCGCTGATTCCCGTTGTGACATGTTCAGCAGCGTCGACGGTGATCGTGTATGCCGTCCGGCGAATGTCCTGGCTGGCGGCAACCATGATCGGCAGCTCGAGCCGGTCGGCGAGCTCGTTCGACATCGGGGCGCAGATATAGCCGCTCGAGTGCCGAACCGTCCATGCGATCCAGTCCCGGGTCGCGAGTTCGGCGGAGAGGATGATGTCTCCCTCGTTCTCACGCCCTTCGTCGTCGGCGACGAGCACCGGTTTGCCCTCGCGCAGCGCCTTGAGCGCATCGGGGATCGTGGCGAGGCTCATGCGTCGCTCCTTTCGCCGACGAGGTGAACCGCCGGCATCCGTTCAGAGAAAGTTTGCAAGGCGAGCATCCGTTCAACGTGACGGGCGACGATGTCGGTTTCGATGTTGACGGTGTCGCCGATGCCGCGGGCGCCGAGGGTCGTCGCGGTGAGGGTTTCGGGGATGAGTGACACTTCGAACCACTGCTCGGACTCGGTGGGCGGCGATACATCGCTCACGGTGAGCGAAATACCGTCGACGGCGATGGATCCCTTGCGCGCGACGAGTGGCGCGAGTTCCGGTGCGAGGCTGAAGCGAACGACCCGCCACGCGCTGCCGTCGGTGATGTCGAGCAGGGTGGCCGTTCCGTCGATGTGGCCCTGCACGATGTGACCGCCGAGCCGGTCGCCGACCTCAGCGGCCCGTTCGAGGTTGACCGTCCGGCCTGGCGCGACGTCGTCGAGGGTTGACATCCGCAGCGTCTCGGCCATCACGTCGACGGTGAAGCTGTCGGCGGTGAAGTCGACAACGGTCAGGCAGACGCCGGAGACGCTGATCGAGTCGCCGTGGCGCGCACCGGTGACGGCGACCGGCCCGCGAACCGTGATGCGGGCGGCATCCGCTGCGCGATCGACGGCAGTCACCTCACCGATTTCTTCGATAATTCCCGTGAACACGATCAGTGGTTTCCTTTCGGGTGGGCGATGACGAGCAGGTCATCACCGAGTGTCGATACGGCCTCGATGTCGAGCCGACGCGTGTCGTCGATTGAGGCGACACCGATGTCGCCGAGTGCCGTGCGCGGGCCGCCGAGGAGGGCGGGCGCGATATAGATGAGGTATTCGTCGACGAGCCCAGCGGCGACGAACGAACTGAGAAGCGTCGGACCGCCTTCGAGAAACAGAGAACGGATGCCGCGCTGCGCCAGGTTTTCGAGGTCGGCGGCGAGGTCGGCGCCACTCAGCCGGATCGGGGACGACGGGTGGCTTTCCAGCCGTGCGCCCTCGGGGGCCTTCCGAGTGCCGAAAACGACGGGCACCGGCTGGTCGGGGTACAGCGCACCGGTGTCGTCACGTGCGGTCAGGGCCGGGTCGTCGGCGAGGAGGGTCCCTGCCCCGACGCCGATGGCGTCCGACTCGGAGCGACGGCGGTGGACATCGGATCGCGCGGCCTGGCCGGTGACCCACTGGCTGGAGCCGTCGGCGGCCGCTGCGCGACCGTCGAGTGACTGCGCCCACTTGGCGCGAACATAGGGGCGACCGAGTCGCGCGGAGCGGAGCCAATCGCCGAGGAGAGCTTCACCGTCCGTCTCGAGCACGGCCGGAACCACGTCGACGCCGTGAGCGGCGAGCCGAGCGCCACCCCCGCCGGAGAGCCGGCCGGGATCGGCGACGGAGTAGGCGACGCGTGAGATTCCGGCGTCGAGTAGGGCCTGGGCACACGGGCCGGTCCGACCGGTGTGGTTGCACGGTTCGAGCGTGACGACCGCGGTCGCTCCGGCCGGGACAGTGCCGCCCAACTGGGCGAGTGCGTCGACTTCCGCGTGCGCCGAGCCAGCGCCGCGGTGCCAGCCTTCCGCAACCACGCGACCGGCGGCATCCAGAATCACACAGCCGACCTGCGGGTTGAAGCCGCGGGCCGGGCCGCGGCGGGCGCGGGCGGAGGCGCGGCGCATGGCGTCGGCGAGGGCCACGGCGGGGGCGGACTGTGCCGCTTCGCGG
>JAZQRG010000011.1:0-4180 GCA_045629445.1 Mycetocola sp.
AGCGGCGGGGCGGAGGCCGCGTTTCGCCAGAGGTGCATGCAGAGATATGAGCGCCAGGGTGCGAATCGTTCGGTGTCACTGGTAAGTGCGCGCGGCTCACCGGGCAGGCCGAGCGCGCGGGCGCCTGCGCGCACCGCGACGTCGCCTGGCAAGAAGGCATCGGGATTGCCGAGCACCCGCATGCTGAGGTAGCCGGCCGTCCAGTCACCGATGCCGCGGAACGCCGTGAGCGCCCGGTGTTGTTCGGCGGCGTCGTCACCGAACCCGATCGCGAAATCGCCGGTTGCGAGTGCCTCGGCGACGGTCAGCAGGGTGTCGATCTTCGCGCGCGGGCCGACCATCGCCTCCCGGCCGTGCTCGACGATTTGCGCCGCTGTCGGGAACAGATGGGTCAGGCCATCGGTGCCGTCGACGGGTGTGCCGGCGGCAACGGTAAGCCGGTTGAGCTGGGTCCGCGCGGCGGCGACCGAAATCTGCTGGCCGATGATCGCGCGGAACAGCATCTCCTCCGGGTCGATGGCGCCGGGAAGACGGATGCCCGGGGTCGCGCGAACGCTCGCGGCAAGGCTGGGGTCAGCACCGAGCGCCGCGTCGATGGCGACCGGATCAGCGTCGAGGTCGAACAAGCGCCGCACGCGCGACACGAGCACGGGCAGGTCGCCGAGCGAGCTCAACGTTGCGCGAAGCCGCAGTGCGGCGCCGTCGAGGCGCACTTCGAAACTGCCGGGACCGCCGGGGAGGGATACGGTGCGCCGATACGAGTTCATCGTTGCGACCTCGACGCCCGTGACGGCGCGCGGCACGAACCAGTTGAACAAGCCGGCCGCGTCAAACGGCGGGCGGAACGGCAGTGCGAGGTCGAGGGTGCCGGGAACGGGGCGGCTCGAATGCCGCTGCCTGCTGCGAATCTCAACCGGGGTGAGCTGGAACACCTCGCTGATCGTGTCGTTGAACTGCCGGATGCTGGAGAATCCTGCGGCGAACGCAACGTCGGATGCGGGCAGGTCGGTCGAGGTGAGCAGGGTCCGCGCGGTCTGTGCCCGCAGTGCGCGGGAGAGCGCGAGGGGGCCGGCGCCCAGTTCCTCGGTGAGGATGCGCGTGAGGTGGCGGCTGGAGTAACCCAGCTTTGCGGCGAGCCCTGATACGCCGTGCCGCTCGATGACGCCGTCGCCGATGAGCCGCATGGCTCGCGCGGTGAGGTCGTTCCGCAGGTTCCATGCCGGGGTGCCGGGCACGGCCTCGGGCAGGCAGCGTTTGCACGCCCGGTAGCCGGCCTCGTGCGCTGCAGCACTGGTCGGGAAGAACGTGACGTTCTCGGACTTCGGCGTCCGAGCCGGGCAGGATGGACGGCAATAGATACCCGTTGTGCGCACCGCTGTGATGAACTGCCCGTCGAATCGGGAGTCCTTCGCCTGGATGGCGGAGTAGCGCTCGGTGAAGTCCATACATTGAGCCTTTCACAGCGGATGCCGTCGGGCTAGCGGGAATCGGACATGGCTGTTCTCGTGCTTGGTCGGCGGATACCCGCGTCGACGACGCTACTCGGGCCAGCGGATGGCGGCGTCACACGTTGGCGCCCACGGGCGCCCGACCACACCCTCAACGTGTGACGCCGTCATCCGCCTTGCACGGGGCTGTAGCCCTGTCTCAGGCAAGGCCGAATGGCGACCACATCAAACACTCCGGAAAGACAGCGACCACCACCACCACCGGTTAGGTCTACCCAGCACCCGACCTCTCCCTCCGAGAGAAGGAAACAACGGCCAAACAAGGACGAAAAGGCTGGCGGCATCCTTCTGCCGGCGCGATTCCCTTGTGCGGGTGCGGGTGCGGGTGCGGGTGCGGGCGCGGGCGCGGGCGGGCACGGGCTACTGCCCGTTGGCTGCGCGCAGCTTCGTCGTCAGCTGCTTCAGCTGCAGGAGCTCCTCATCCGAGAGCGCCGAACCCATGAGGTCGGTGATGGTCGCCATGTGGTGTCGTGCGGCGTCCCGATACTTCTCGAAGCCGGCATCCGTGATCGCGACGATCGTGCCACGCTTGTCGGTGGGGTCCGGATGCTTCGACACCAGTCCGCGCGCGGCAAGACGATCGATGAGTCGGCTCACACTCGGCTGGCTGAGCAGGACGAGCTGGTTGATGTCGCGCAACCGTGCCCTGCGCTCGGGCTGCAGGGACAGGTTGAAGAGCACGTCGTACTCGTTGAGCGACATCTCCCGCACCGGGAACTCCGCACCGAGCACGCGCAACACGCCCACCTGCGCCCGAAACAGCGATTCCCACGCCGATACGGCGAGTTCGCGGTCTGTCATTCGAGCCTCCTTGCGATTCCAGCCTAGAGGGTGTCGTTGTGCCGGTCCGTGTCTTTCGGCGCCGTGCCTGTCATCGCCCGGTAAATCAGCACGAGCCCGGTGAAGTTGACCGCGATGCCGATGACCGCGGCGATAATGCCGGGAACCAGGGCGATTGGATTCGACTCGATGAGCTGCAGGACGGTGAACACGACCGATACAGCGACCAGAAGCAGTCCTCCGCCGAAGCAGATGAGCCCGACGATCATCCGTCGCGGCATGCGGTTGGGCGGCGGGGTGCGGTCGGGAGCAGCATCCGGCGGGGTATTTGACATCCGTTCAGGGTATCGATTCGAAGCTGGTGGCGAGCCGCATGCGAACGGATGCCGTGGCATCCGTTCGAGGACATCCTGCGTTGCGGCGTATCCGCGCCCGTATTCTTCATCGCTCGGTGAGCTGCCCCGTTGCTGGGTTCTCGTCGACGCTGACATCCGAAAGCGCTTTGACGCGGCTGAGCGGTGAGAGTGCGACCCACAGGATCGTGAACAGGCACAGGAGTCCCCCCACCAGTAACCCGAGGCGGGTTCCAAGCCAGTCGCCGACGATGCCGCCGGCCAGGGCGCCGAGTGGGATGGTTCCGTATGTCACCGTGCGCATCGTTGCGTTGACCCGTCCCAGCAGGTGGTCGGGAGTGCGCAGTTGCCGGATGGTGATGAGCAGCACGCTCGAAATGGTGGTGCCGGCCCCGTTGAGCGCGAGTGCTGCGCCGAGGAACGCGATGATCCCGATGGTGCCCCAGGAAGCATCCGCGAGCGGCAGGGCGACGAGCATGAGGCATTCGACGGTGACACACAGCATCATCACCTGGCCGACCGTTAACCGTGACGTCAGCCGCGGCGTCACGGCGGCACCGGCGAGTGCGCCGGCCGCACCGATCGAGAAGACCAGCCCGAGCTGAGCGGGTTCGAGCCCAAGCTCGCGGACGGCGTGGACGACGAGCAGGATCGTTACCCACTGGGCGAAGGGGTTGTAGAGCGCGGAGAAGCCGACGTTGGATCGCAGGTAGGGATCACGCGCGACCCGAACGACGCCCTCGCGCAACTCGGCGAGAAAGTGGCGGGACGTGCGCGGGGGTGGCGCTTCGGGCGTTCGGATCTGTGTCATTGCGCCAGCTGAGGTGAGGTAGGCGAATGCGTTCACGAGGAGCGTCGCTGGCGCGCCAATCAGCTGCACGATGAGACCGCCGAGGCCGGGGCCGCCGACGTCCGCAGCGGCGACCGTCGCCTGGATGCGTGAGTTTGCCTTCTCCAGTTGCGTGCGTGGAACCAGTGACGGGATCGCCGACTGGTAGCCGACCTCGTGCACGACGGCGAACACGCCCAGAACACCAGCAACGACGACGAGGCCGGGCACGTTGAGGACGCCCATCGTCACCGCGACAACGAGAAGCAGAATGAGGACCGCACGTGAGGCGTCCGAGAGGATGAGCAGTCGGCGCCGCCGGTGACGGTCGATGATCACCCCGAGCGGCAGTGCGAGCAGGAGGAAGGGCAGCCATTGCGCGGCGCTGATCAGGCCGAGATCGGATGCTGAGGCGTTCAGTGTGTACAGCGCGAGGAGTGGCAGGGTGAACTCACGCAACTGATCGCCGGTGAACGTTGCTCCCTGGGCTGTCCAGAACCAGCGGAAGTCCCGACTCCACCGCGGGTCCTTCCCGACCTCATCTGTAATGACTGATTCCTGATTCATGCATTAGATTATGCCGGCGTTCTAATGTCAGAAACAAGAGATACCTATTAGTATTGCGGTATGGCATCCCACAAACGCCGCACGACTTTCTCCGATATTGCGGGGCACGCCGCGCTCGACCTCGTGAACACCGTCGACTGGAG
>JAZQRG010000012.1:0-1842 GCA_045629445.1 Mycetocola sp.
CGACGGGGTGCCCACGAAATATGACCTCTCGTCGTTGCGGCTGCTCGGCACCGTCGGCGAGGCGATCAACCCGGAGGCCTGGATGTGGTTCCACACCCACATCGGTAGTGGCACGGCGCCGATCGTCGACACCTGGTGGCAGTCGGAGACGGGGGCATCGGTGATGGCACCGATGCCGGGCGTCTCGACCCTCAAGCCGGGTTCGGCGAACCGTGCACTGCCCGGCCTGTCGACGCTCGTCGTCGATGATGACGGCAATGCCGTTCCGTTCGGCGAGGGCGGATACCTCGTCGTCGACCGGCCGGGCCCCGGCCTTGCCCGCACGGTCTGGGGCAACCCCGAGCGGTACCGCGACTCATACTGGGCACGGTTCTGGAAGCAGGGCTACTTCTTCAGTGGCGACGGCGCGAAGTGGGACGCCGACGGCGACATCTGGGTGCTTGGCCGCGTCGATGACGTCATCAACGTTTCGGGGCACCGCCTGTCGACGATCGAGATCGAGTCGTCGCTGGTCGCGCATCCCGCGGTCGGTGAAGCGGGAGTGGTCGGGGTGACGGATGCTCTCACCGGGCAGGCCATTGCGGCGTACGTCATTCCTGCGGAACGTTCCTCCGGCGACAACGCCGACGACCCCGCCTATTGGCTCGGCCTGCGCGACGAGCTTGCCGCGGTGCTTCGCGCCCATGTCTCCTCTCAGATCGGGCCGATCGCGAAGCCGCGGGATGTCATCCTCGTGCCTGACCTGCCGAAGACGCGGTCGGGCAAGATCATGCGCCGGCTGCTCGGTGACATCTCGGATGCCCGCCCGCTCGGTGACGTGACGAGTCTGCAGGATGAGACTGCACCGGCGCGCATCGAGGAGATCGTTCGGGCGGGTCGAGCGCTCGACCACTGATCCCAGGCGCTCGTCCGGGTTACCAAGTTCCACTCTCTCTCGACGGGAACCATAGGATGAAGGCATCCCTCACGAGACAGTAGATATGCCGACTCCTGCCCCCGGTCGTTCCTCCGGTGTTCGGCGATCGCGGAGCACGAAAGGGATGGCCTCGCTGCTTGCAGCTGTCATTGTGGTCGTTGCGACGCTCCTCTCGACCGCAAGCGCAGCCGGGACATACGCGGTCCTCTCGGACACCGCCGAGCAGGAACTGCTGACCGTGACATCCGGCTCGATCAAGGCCGCGAGCGTTTTCGGAGCAGCACCCACCGTCTCCTACACTGCCACGGTCACTGAGAAGACCGGCAACGTCACAATCTCCAACAGCGGGACCCTCGGGGCGACGTACACAACGACGCTCACCCGCACGGGCTCCGATCCCCTCGCCAAGGCGGTGGCTGTCGCGCTCTGGAAGTCAACGGCGGTCGCGGGCTGCACGACCCCGGTATCTCCGGTCTCCGGAACCTGGGCGTCTTTTCCTGTTCTCACGGGCTCCCTTGCGGCGGGAGCCTCCCAGTTCTATTGCATCAGGACAACGCTGGCGAGCGCGACGGGCATCCCGGCCAACGCCTCGGTCACCGCGACGCTCACGACAGCACTCGCGCACGCCACCTGGACCAGTTCGGCGGCGTCGTCAGTGACGCAGACCTTCGTCAGCGCCGCGGACACCATCAAGCCGACCGCTCCGACGTCCCTCGCTGCGACAGCGACCACTGCCACCCCGATAGCGCTCAACTGGAAGGCCTCGACAGACAACGTGGCGGTGAAGGAGTACCTCGTTTACCGCGGCACCACCCTCCTCGCTACGGTCGCCTCCCCCACCCTGACTTTCACAGATACTCGACTCACGCCGGGTACGTCATACACCTACATCGTTCGGGCAAAGGATGCCGCGGGCAACATCTCGG
>JAZQRG010000013.1:0-2296 GCA_045629445.1 Mycetocola sp.
GAGGCTCAGCGAGATGCGGCGACGCTCGAGGTCGATGTCGATGACCTTGACGAAGACCTCGTCGCCGACCGACACAACCTGCTCAGCGAGTTCAACGTGCTTGCCGCTGAGCTCGGAGATGTGAACGAGGCCCTCGATGCCGTCTGCGACGCGAACGAACGCACCGAACGGAACGAGCTTGGTGACCTTACCCGGTGCAACCTGGCCGATGGCGTGGGTGCGGGCAAAGACCTGCCACGGGTCTTCCTGCGTCGCCTTGAGCGACAGGGAGACGCGCTCGCGCTCGAGGTCGACTTCGAGGATCTCGACGGTGACCTCCTGGCCAACCTCGACGACCTCAGAAGCGTGCTCGATGTGCTTCCAGCTGAGCTCGGAAACGTGGACGAGTCCGTCGACGCCGCCGAGGTCAACGAACGCACCGAAGTTGACGATCGACGAAACGACACCCTTGCGAACCTGACCCTTTTGGAGGTTGTTCAGGAACGTGGTGCGGCTCTCGGACTGAGTCTGCTCGAGGAGCGCGCGACGCGAAAGCACAACGTTGTTGCGGTTCTTGTCGAGCTCGAGGATCTTGGCCTCGATCTCCTGGCCGAGGTACGGCGTGAGGTCGCGAACGCGGCGAAGCTCGATGAGCGATGCCGGCAGGAAGCCACGGAGGCCGATGTCGACGATAAGTCCACCCTTGTCGACCTCGTTGACCGAACCGGTCACGACGCCATCGGTTTCCTTGATCTTCTCAACGTCGCCCCACGCACGCTCGTACTGTGCGCGCTTCTTGGACAGGATGAGGCGGCCTTCTTTGTCTTCCTTCTGGAGGACGAGGGCTTCAACCGTGTCGCCGACCTGAACAACTTCGCTCGGGTCTACGTCGTGCTTGATGGAAAGTTCGCGCGAGGGGATAACACCCTCGGTCTTGTAACCGACGTCGAGGAGAACCTCGTCGCGGTCGATCTTTACGACTGTGCCTTCGATGAGGTCACCGTCGTTGAAGAACTTCAGGGTTTTTTCGACCGCGGCCAGGAAGTCTTCAGCCGATCCGATGTCGTTGATAGCGACCTGCTTGGCGGTCGTTGCGGTTGTCATGTAGTAATTGCTCCAGTGAGGACATATTTCGGGCCGTGCGCGACCGCCGATAATCAACGATTATGGGAGGTTGTTGCCGCACGCGGCGAACGGATAGAAACGTCACAAATGTGACATGCCAGTTTACCCGGAAAATCGCGGCGAGGGCAAATGGCAAACACCCGCCTCACAGGCGGCGCTCCCGCTGGACGGTGACCCCCTGAGCCTCACGCGAGCACCGGTCGCCGGGAGGTGCCAATGATCTTCTCGAGAGCTGGTTCGAGGTCGGGATAACGGAACTGGTAGCCCGCCTCGATCAATCGCTCCGGGAGGACCCACCGGCTCTTGAGAACGAGTTCCGTTTCAGTGCGAAGGACGGCCGTTCCGAGTTCGAGCATCCAGCGCGTTGTCGGCAGGCCGAACGGCATACCGTGCACGCGCCGCAGCGCGGCCATGAGGTTCCGGTTGTCGGAGGGCTGAGGGGCCGCGGCATTGATGATCCCATCAAGGTCGCTGTGCTCCCGCAGGAAGAGAATGATGTGGTCGACGTCCTCAATATGGATCCAGCTGAACTTCTGGCGTCCGCCCCGCGCACCGAACTCGTGAAAAGTGCCAGCGGCACGTCTCGCTGCCGTTGCGGGCCAACGCCCGTCGCGCTGGGTGCCGCCGAGCCCGAACCGGGTCAGCATCCGAAGGGGCGTGAGCGCGCTTCCATCGCCGAGCACGATGGCGAGACGGAGAGCGACCCTGCGGGTGCGAGGCAGATGTCCCGCGAAGAATTCGTCCTCCCACGCGCGGGCGATGCCGACGCTGAAGCCTGTGCCGAGTTCACCGGTTGCTTCGGTCATCGGGCGGTCTTCGGCGTGCCGGTAGATGGTCGCCGTCGACGAGTTCACCCACAGCGCCGGAGGTGACGCCGAGGCGCGAACCGCGGCGTTGAGCTCTCGCGTCGTTTCCACCCGCGACCGCAGGATCTCACCACGGTTCTCCGGCGTGTAGCGGCAATTGACGCTCTTGCCGGCGAGGTTGATTAGCAGGTCAGCACCATCGAGAACTCGCGTGATGCTCGCGGTGTCGCCCCAGACGGCATCCGCATTTCCCCGTCCGATCGTGCTGACGGTCGCCCCACGGTCGCGAAACCGCGCAACGAGGTACTGCCCAAGAAAGCCGGATGCTCCGGCAATGACAACGCGATCGCTCACGGTCGCTTCCCTTCGGTAATGCTGGACTCGTC
>JAZQRG010000014.1:0-1729 GCA_045629445.1 Mycetocola sp.
CGTGACCACATAGGTTTCGAACAGATCGGCGGCCATGCCGGCACAATCGCCGACATTGTCGCCCACGTTGTCGGCGATGGTGGCGGGATTGCGCGGATCGTCCTCCGGAATCCCAGCCTCCACCTTACCCACGAGATCACCGCCCACGTCGGCGCCTTTTGTGAAGATGCCACCGCCAAGACGGGCGAAAATCGAGATCAGAGATGCGCCGAAGCCGAGGGACACAAGGCTGTCGATGACCACGCGGTCAGCCGGGTTCAAGCCGACGATCTTGGTGAGATACCCGAAGTAGAGGGACACGCCGAGAAGGGCGAGACCGGCGACCAGCATGCCCGTCACCGCGCCTGCCTTGAAGGCTACATCGAGGCCACCGCCGAGGGATTGGGTTGCCGCCTGGGCCGTGCGCACGTTGGCGCGGACGGAGACGTTCATGCCGATGAACCCAGCGACGCCCGAGAGAATCGCTCCGATGGCGAAACCGAATGCGACTCGTAAGCCTAGGAAGTAGGCGATGATGGCGAAGAGAACGACGCCGACAATGGCAATCGTAAGGTATTGTCGGCGGAGATAAGCCTTTGCGCCTTCAGCAATGGCGCCCGCAATCTCCTGCATGCGCTGCGAACCGGCGTCCCGCTTCATCACATCGCTAATGGCCCATAGGCCATACGCAATCGAGAGCAGACCGCCCACAATAATTAGGGTCAGTTCCATCATGCCATCCTTGTTATGGGAAAGCAGAATGCCGCTCTTCAAAGCCAGTTTCTTGGCCTCGAACGGCCTCCACCCCCAGCGAATGTCATATTTGGTTGCAAAAAAGCAGGCGGTTCGCAACGATACTTCGCAATAAACCCACAGGAAGGCCTTAATACTTTATGCGGGTAAGGCTGCCTTTGAACGATGCTGCCAAGCGACCAGAACGAGGGCAATCGCAATGGGTGGAAAGACCAGCCAGTTTACGCTGTCCCAGCCTCCGGCATTCAAAAGCTTGCCTGACGAGAAGGATGCGATGGCTGTAGAGCCGAAGACGAGAAAGTCGTTGGCAGCCTGCACTTTCGTGCGCTCTTCAGGACGATAGCAGTCGATCACCATCGCCGTTGCGCCGATGAAGCCGAAGTTCCAGCCGATTCCGAGCAGGACCAATGTCGCCCAGAAATGAGCGATTGTAATCCCTGAAAGACCAATGGCAGCCGACAGTCCAATCAGTACCAGTCCTGTCGCCGTGACCGGTAGTTTTCCGAAACGTCCTATCAGACGGCCGGTAAAAAAGCTCGGGCCGTACATGGCGAGGATATGCCATTGAATGCCCAAAGCCGCCGCGCTGACCGAATGGCCGCAGCCGATCATCGCGAGTGGCGCCGCCGTCATGAGAAAGCTCATGAGGCCGTAGGACACCAGGCCCGCCGACACCGCGACGATGAATCGAGGCTGCCGCACGATCTCGCTCAGGGGTCGGCCTCCCGACTTCTGCGCAACGCTGACCGGCACAGGGCGCAGGAACGACACGACAGCCATCGACATGAGGGCAAGGACGGCCTGACCGAGAAAAGCTCCCGCGAAGGGCGCGGTCTGAACTGCATCCCTGAACCAGATGATCGTTTGCGGCCCGATGATTCCCGCAGCCAGCCCGCCGGTCATGACCCAGGCGATCGCACGCGGCTTGAAGGCTTCGGAAGCGCCGTCCGTCGCCGCGAATCGATAGCTTTGGTTGAAGGAGCCGTACATGCCGACG
>JAZQRG010000015.1:0-6019 GCA_045629445.1 Mycetocola sp.
ACCGAAGGAGTCGGGGCGGGAAGCTGTCTCCGACGGTGTCTAGCCCCTTCTGAGCGGGCTTAGGCTCGAACGCATGGGTATTCGTGTCGAGGATTCGGCTATTCGGGCCGCGCTGAGCCCCGAACTGCGCCAGCGCCGCGCGGCCATCTTCCTGTTTATGCTCACCGTGGGCGTCGGACTCTCGTCGTTCATCGTGCGCACCCCGGCGGTGCGAGATCTCGTCCACGCGAGCACGGCAGAGATGGGTCTCATCCTCTTCGGCATTTCGGTGGGATCCATGACGGGGATTTTGAGCTCGGCCGCACTTGTGCGGCGGTTCGGTGCGCGGCGACCGGTTCTGATCGGTGGCACGGCGTTCGTCACCGGCCTCGCCCTGCTCGCGAGCATGGCCGGAATCGGGCAGGGCGTTGGCGTCTTCGTCGGCCTGATCGGAATCGGTCTGGGCTTCGGTCTGGCGGAAATCGCGATCAATATCGAGGGTGCGGCGATTGAGCTTGAGTCCGGCCGCTCAGTTCTGCCGGTATTGCACGGGTGTTACAGCTTGGGCTCGGTGATCGGAGCGGTTGCCGGCATCGGACTGACCGCAATCGCCTTCCCGGTGTGGATCCACCTCCTGATCGTGGCTGCGCTCGCGCTGGCCGCGCTGCTCTGGGCCATCCCAAAGATTCCGACAACCACGGGGCGACAGGATGCTCACAGCAGCACTGCGCCAGGGTTCCGCGCCCAGCTGGCCGTGTGGAAGCAGCACCGGGTGATTATGCTCGGACTCATCGTTTTGGCTCTCGCCCTTGCTGAAGGGGCAGCGGGAGACTGGCTGCCCCTTCTCATGGTCGATGGGCATGGAGCGACGCCGGCCGTTGGTTCCATCGTTTTCGCGGCGTTCGCGCTGTCCATGACAATTGGGCGTTTCTCGGGCGAACCGCTCATCGAACGATTCGGCAAGGCGAATGTGCTCCGGGCGAGTGCACTCGTCTCGGCAGCAGGGATCGCCCTGGTGATCTTCTCCGACAGCATCGTGATTGCCGGTCTCGCTGTCGTGCTGTGGGGGTTGGGGGCAGCGCTCGGCTTTCCCCTCACGCTGTCCGCCGCTGGCGAGAGCGACGACCCCACAACAACCGTCGGCGCCGTCGCCTCAGCCGGCTACGTTGCCTTCCTCGTTGGGCCGCCGCTTCTCGGCTTCCTCGGCGAGCACTTTGGGTTGCGCGGTGCCATGATCGTCGTTCTCATCGTCGTTGCGGCGGCTGCGTTGCCGGCATCCGCGGCTAAGACCCCGGCTGCCGCCGCGGGTTCGCGGCGTAATTCAGGCGGTGCGTGACGCCTCTGACTGGATGACCTGGGCGAGGTCACGGGGTCGGCTCCACATGGGCCAGTGCCCGGTCGGCAGGTCAACAACGTCGAGGTGCTCGATGTTCTCGACTTCGGCGAACATGGGATGGCCGCTGCGTGCCAGCTCGAGGACCTGCGCGCTCGGAATCGAGCAGCAAACCAGCGTTGTCGGGACTCTGCGGCGGGCATCGTTCGTGAGCTCCGCGGGCTGTCGAAGCACGGGGCCTGGCACGGGGACAGCCCTGGCCCGAAAACGCTCAAGGGCCTCTGTGCTCAGGCCTTCGAGGCTCGCCTGCTGCCCGAGCTGGTCGAAAGGCGGCAGTGGGAGTTCCTTCACCCCAGCAGGGAGGTCCGGTGCGAAGATGCTTCCCGCCGCGACAGGGCCGGAGTCGACCCACACCACGCGATGGACAAGCTCAGGGTGTCGGTCGAGGAGAAGGCTGACGGGGAAGTTCGCCCCACTGTGCGCGACGATCGTCGCTGGTTGCTGCAGGTGAGTCAGGACGGCCAGGATTGCTGCGGCCTGATCGTCGAGGGTCTTCTCTGCGCGCTCGGGATCGTTGCCGTCGAAACCCGGCAGCGTCATCGCAATGGTGCGGGAGTGGTCGGGGTCGAGGTGTTCCAGGAGGTCGTCCCACGCCCAGGCACCCAGCCAGTGGCCGGCAATGAGAACGATGGTCGGATGGCTCGTCGTAGTGGTCATAGTCCAACTCTGACCGGTGCCGTCGGCAGCAGTATGTCACTATTTATGTCATGAATTTTCTGTGGATCACACCGTGAAGCGGGCAGAACGACTCCACGCCCTGTCCGAGACCCTGCGTCGTAACGGGTCGCGGGGCTGCTCGGCCGAGCGACTAGCGCGAGAGTTCGGTGTATCCGTGCGCACCGTCAAGAGAGATCTCGCTGCGCTCGAGAACAGCGGTGCGCCCGTCTGGTCGCGTCCGGGTCCTGGCGGTGGCTACGGATTGGCCCAAGGCGCATCCCTGCCGCCCGTCAGTCTGTCTCCGGCGCAGGCCGTCGCGCTTCTGGCCGCCGTGTCCGCCGCGCCCGATGCACCATTCGCCGATCTGGCGGCAGCCGGGGTCCATAAGATTATGGACGTTCTCGATCCCAGAACCCGAGCGCGAGCAGATGAACTGGCCGGTCGCGTCTGGGTCAACGCGACTCCCTCATCGTCGCGCATTATCAGGTCGGCACTCGAGGAGGCGATGGCAGAGCAGCGCGTCGCCCGCATTCGCTACACATCGAGAGATGGTGCAAGGACCACCCGCGATGTGGAACCCGTGCTGTTTGCCTCCACGAACGGGCAGTGGTACCTCGTTGGGTGGTGTCGGCTGCGCAACGCGATGCGATGGTTCACGGTGTCGCGCATCGAGCGAGCCAGCGTAACCAGGGAGGCCTGCACCGGTCATACCATCGGTGAAGTCGGAGAGCCCCCAGGCAACGCCAGGCCGGTGCACGGTCGCCAGGAGCCAGCCACTCACTCAGTCGTGTCGGTTCGCTCATCCAGGTAGTCCAGCTGTGCCTGAACCGAGGCCTCGGCAGCCAAGCGAACGTCGGGACTGACGTCTCGATACACGAGATCCGTGATGGCGGAGAACGACGCATCCGTTCCCAGCGTCCTTCTGGCGGTGCGCACCTCATCCAGCCGCTGCAGCCGGTGGTCGAGGTAGGTGCTGCTGATCGCTTCAAGATCAGGGAGTGCCTGACCATGGGCGGGGCGCACAGCCAGGGGGCCAAGCTCCCGCAACCGCCCAAGCGAATCGAGGTATGCGGCGAGGCTGCCGCCGCCAGGTGCGATGACCGTCGTGCCCCGACCGAGAATTGTGTCTCCGGTCAGAATGGAGCCCGTCTCGCCGTCGTCCTCCAGCAGAAAGCAGACCGAATCAGCGGTGTGACCCGGCGTCGCCATCACCCGGATGCGAACGCCCGCCGCTTCGATCCTCTCACCGTCGATGAGAGGGTCGGCTTCGATACAGAAAGACGGGTCCAGTGCCCGGACGGGTGCACCCGTTGCGCGGTGCAGCTCGGCACTCGCCCCGCTGTGGTCGCTGTGGAAGTGGGTGAGAAGAATGAGCTCGACGGGTCCATTCGCGGCGAGGGCAGCCACATGACCCGCATCATCGGGGCCGGGATCGACGACGACGACCGAACCGGCCCCAGGCGCAGAAATCAGGTAGCTGTTGGTGCCGTCGAGCGTCATCGGCCCCGGATTCGGCGCGAGGACGACCCGAGTCAGTTCGCTCGTCCCCATTTCTAACCGAGCGCGCGAAGCCGAGGGGCCAGGTCGCGCTCAAACAGGGTGAGGAACCTCTCCTGGTCGTGTCCTGGGCCATGGAAGACGAGGTGGTTGAGACCGGCGTCGATGTATGGCTTGATGAGTGACACTGCTTCATCCGGGTCGTTCGACACGATCCAGCGCTTGGCGACCTGCTCGATCGGCAGCGCGTCTGCCGCAGCCTCCATCTCGATCGGGTCATCGATCGAGTGCTTCTGCTCGGGAGTGAGCGAGAGTGGCGCCCAGAACCGGGTGTTCTCGAGCGCGGCCTCTCTATCGGTGTCGTAGGAAATTTTGATTTCGATCATCTTGTCGATCTCGGCGACATCGCGGCCTGCCTTTTCGGCGCCCTCCGCGACCGCCGGGAGCAGCTTCTCGGTGTAGAGCTCCATGCCCTTGCCCGAGGTGCAGATGAAGCCGTCACCGGCGCGGCCGGCATACCGTGCGACGACCGGCCCACCGGCGGCCACGTAGACCGGGATTCCTCCATCGGGAACGTCATAGATCGACGCGCCCTTGGTCTTGTAGTACTCGCCGTCGAAGTCGACCCGGTCACCGACCCAGAGCTGTCGCATCAGGTCAACAGACTCGCGCAGGCGGGCGAAGCGTTCCTTGAACTCCGGCCATTCGCCCTGGAAGCCCGTCGCGATTTCATTGAGTGCTTCACCGGTTCCGACCCCGAGGAAGATGCGGCCAGGGTAGAGGCAGCCCATCGTGGCGAATGCCTGGGCGACGACGGCGGGGTTGTAACGGAACGTTGGCGTCATGACGCTCGTGCCGATGGTGATCCGTTCGGTGCGTTCGCCGACCGCGGTCATCCAGGCCAGGGAAAACGGGGCGTGGCCGCCGTTGTGGCGCCACGGCTGGAAGTGATCGCTTACCGTGACGCTGTCGAATCCGTGTCGCTCGGCGGCAACCCCGAGTTCAACGAGTTCACGGGGGCCGAACTGCTCGGCCGATGCTTTCAAACCCAATTTCAACAACAGTGCCTCCACGGTGCGCGCGTCGACGGTGAACACCGCCACTTCGACACTATCCGGCGGCGCCGACGGTTGGTGCGATGCGCCTCAAAAGAAGGCGGGAATTTACGCCCGGTCACCGCTCAGGCTGTGCTTTGTCGCTCGTCAGTGCAAAGCTGGATGTGTGCCCAAGATTGACGAACTGCGAGACCTCGACGAGCAACTGACGCTTGGCGCGCCCTGGAACACGGTCGTCTGGGACGATCCGGTTAACCTCATGAGCTATGTGTCGTGGGTCTTCCGCAGCTACTTCGGGTTCAGCGAAGCGCGCGCGGAAGAGCTCATGCTGCAGGTGCATCATCACGGTCGGGCGACCGTTGCAACGGGCACCCGTGAGGAGATGGAACGACACGTCGTTGCGATGCACGGGTATGGCCTGCTCGCGAGCCTCACGCGGAGCGAACGATGAGGGCGTTCGGTGTCGCCACCGGCGGCGAGATCCTCGCGGAGTTCGAATCGCAGGAGGTGATGATGTTCACCGACCTCGTGCAGCAGATCATCGCTCTTCTCGTCCGGGTGAAGGAGGGTGAAGCCGACATTGACGGCGCTGTTCTCTCGCGTCTGTTTCCCGACGCGTACACCGACGATGCCGAGGCATCCGACGAATTCCGTCGCTTCACCATCGATGATCTCATCGACCGCAAGATCGAGAACGCGCAGGGTGTGCTCGCGTCGTTCGACAAGGCCGGAGTGCGCGCCACCATGGACGGTGATGTGACGCTCGTGCGACTCGACCGCGAGTATTCGATGTACTGGCTCGGCACGCTCACCGACCTGCGGCTCGTGCTCGCGACGAACCTCGGCATCGGCACGGAAGCGCCCGCCGTCGAGGGCGCAGACACCGAATACGTGCAGAGCCTCTACGAGTGGTTCGGCTTCACCCAGGGCTCGCTCATTGAGGCGCTCGAAGAGGTCGAGGGAATCAGCGGCTGACCCGGCCGTTGGTTCAGCGTCTCCATTTCGCTTCGCATTGAGCGAGCGGATGCCGTAACTCTGGGTTGCGGGGACGTCAGGCGGGTCACCGGTAGCCTGAGAACACCATGCACATACTGATGTTCAGCGACCAGCACGCCGACTCCCTCGGTGGGGTGCAGGTCTCGATCCGGCTGCAGAAACGATTCCTTGAGCTCGCTGGCCATCGGGTCACCGTTGTCGCGCCGAAAATGCACCGCGAGCACGCGGGAAGCGCGGACTATGTCGACACCCCGTCGATTCCGATCACCCTCGACCGGGAGTACTCGCTGACGGTGCCGAGCCGCCGCGCTGACCGGTACCTCGATGCGGCGCTGGCCACCCGCCCGCCGGTGGACATCGTGCACGTGCAGGCCGACTATTGGGGCGCGATGCTCGGGTATCGGTTTGCCGCACGCCACGGCATCCGTTCGGTGCACACCTT
>JAZQRG010000016.1:0-2110 GCA_045629445.1 Mycetocola sp.
GTCGAATTCTTCGATGGTGAGGTCGCCGGGCACGTCGCCCCTGACGAAGTTGTCGAGGTTGAGCGCCATCACCGGGGTGGTTCCGACGTGTCGTGCGCCGCACGTCAGCAGGTGTTCCTCGATGGCCGGGTCGGTGTCGTCGCCGATGTCCCAGAGCCAGGGCAGCTCGGCGAAGTGCTCGTTCGCCGCGGTCAAGGTTGCTTCGGGGTCAGCGTCCTGAACCCGGAGCACCGCGTTGAGTCGCGGATGGGCGATGCCGCTGCGCGTCCAGGTGACCGAGTCGTCGCGAGTGCCGTCGGCGCCCCAGCCGAGCCAGTACGAACGGTAGTTCGCGAGCTGCGGGTCGATGTCGTGAAGGTCAGCGTCGGTCATGGTCGCCACCACAGAGGATGTGAGCTGTGCATCGCTGTCGATCATAGACAGCGAGCCCTCGCCAGGACCAGACTTTTCTGCTGCTACTCGACCGCGAAGTAGAACGGCTCGGTGACGCCGTCGTCGTAGGAATACGACAACGTCCAGTGCCCGCCCGACGGGTCATCACTCGGAATCGCGATCACGACGTTCCCAGTTCCCCTTTCGCCCTGGGCCAGACCGGTCAGCATTTCGAAGGCGGGCGCTGGGGCGCTCGCATACTCTCCGAGCGGGCTAAAGGCCTCGCCATCCGGTGAGACGTACTCGACGGAGATGTCCATCGCGGGGGAGACGTGCACGCTCGACAGCGCGGTCACGTCGACGGTCACCATCGCCCACTGCATTCCGGCGGGCGGTTCGGTGTTGCCCGCGACCGCGAGCACCTGCGAATTGGCATCGAGAACGGATGCCGACAGCGTCGCATCGTAGGCGAGGTCACCTGCGATGTCGGTAAGCGTGACGCGGGTGCCGAGCGCCAGTGGATCGGTCGACGATGACACCGGCGGCGGGGTGGCGCGATCTTCGGCCGTCTGCGGAGCACCGGCGGATTGGCCGAGCTCATTGTTCGCTACGGCGATGAACGCGAAGGTGTACACAACGATCATGACGCCCGCGAGGAGGAGGGACGCCGCCGAGAGCACTGTGCCCCACACCGCCTGGCGCCGTTCACGAGCGGCACGCCTGAGCCCGAAGACGCCGCAGACGACTCCGATGATGCCGAGCACGAACGAGAGGATGTTCACGAGCGGGATGAACGCTGTCACCACCGAGGCGATGCCGATGATCAAAGCGGCGAGACCCGGTTTACCGCGATTCGATGGGTCAATTCCCCAGGATTTCGGGTAACCGGGTGCATATTGACGTTCCCCGGCATCCGGTGCGGGATCGTAGGCGGGCTGGTTCTGCGGCGTGGAATCCGCGGGGCGGTACGGACTCGGAGGCAGGTTCGTCATACCGAGATTGTGCACCATCGTGGTTGCGATCGGCGAGGGCACATGTCCCCATCATGCGTCAGTGTGTAAAGGGGCTCTTCCGTCGGAGTCCACCGAGCGTAGTCTTCAGTCACACATCCGAGGGGAGAACGTTCGTGACCGTTGTCATCGCGTTCCTCGTGAACATCCTCGTCGCGGTGGCCAAGACAGTGGCTGCCTTTCTCACCGGGTCAGCGTCCATGCTCGCGGAGGCCGCGCACTCCTGGGCGGACGCGGGCAACGAGATCTTCCTGCTGATCGCTGACCGGAGGTCTGTTCGCAAGAAGGACGACACGCATCCGCTCGGGTATGGACGCGAAGCGTGGGTCTGGTCGTTGTTCGCCGCCGTCGGGATCTTCACCGCCGGCGCCGTCGTTTCGGTGACGCACGGCATCTCAGAACTGACCAACCCCGAACCGGTCGACAGCCCGGTGATCGCCTACATTGTGCTGGCGGTGTCGTTTGTGCTCGAAAGCGTGTCATTCACGCAATCGGTGATGCAGTCGAGGCGAAGCGCCACAAAGCGTGGGATGCCGACGGTGCGGTTCGTGCTGACGAGTTCGAATGCGACCCTGCGCGGGGTTTTTCTCGAGGACTTCGCGGCCCTGATCGGGCTGCTGATCGCCGCGGTGAGTATCGGGATTCATCAGGCGACCGGTGATGCGGTCTACGACGCGATCGGATCGATCCTGATCGGTGTGCTTCTCGGAGTGGTCGCGATCATTCTG
>JAZQRG010000017.1:0-1678 GCA_045629445.1 Mycetocola sp.
TGCCGTTCAGTGACACCCTCACCTCAGAGCTCGACAACGGCACCGCGTTCGCGGTGGCGTGGTCGCGAGCTGCGGATGCCGCCGCGTCCGCTGCGGAAGCGACGGCCGAGCTGCTCCCCCGCATGGGCCGGGCTCGCCCGCACGCCGAGAAGAGCCTCGGCACTCCGGATGCCGGCGCCCACTCGTTCGCGCTCATCGTGCAGCGCCTCTCCCACGTCATTCACACAGAACAGGAATAGGACCATGGACAAGCTGCGAATCGTTATCGGCTCGGACGATGCCGGGGACGACGACAAGGAACTGCTCAAGAAGGATCTCCTCGCCAGCGATCTGGTGGAGAGCGTCACGGATGTCGGCGTCGACGCTGACGGGCACACCCCGTACCCGCGGGTCGGTGTTGCGGTCGGTGAGAGCATCGCCGCAGGGGACGCCGATCGAGGCCTGCTCGTCTGCGGAACCGGAATGGGCGTCGCGATGGCGGCGGGCAAGGTGAAGGGGATCCGCGCTTCGGTCGCGCACGACAGCTTCTCGGTCGAGCGTCTCGTTCTGTCGAATAACGCCCAGGTGCTCGCGCTCGGACAGCGCGTGATCGGCGCTGAGCTGGCGCGCCGCCTGGTGCGCGAGTGGCTCACCTACCGCTTCGACGAGACCTCGGCGAGCGCCGAGAAGGTTGCGGTTCTCGACACGTACGAAACCACCGGCAGCTGCTGATGCCTGGCGCGGCATCCGTTCTCGCAGCGTCGCCGGGCTGTGGAACGGTGACTCACTCGTGATCGGGCTCGGCACGTATGCCTTTTTCTGGCAGCATTCGTCGCGGGTGCCGCAACCGCTCAGTCTGATCGGTGCGTTCGAACGGACCCGCGAGCTCGATGTTGATCTGTTCCAGATTTGTGACTACGCGCCACTGCTCACGATGTCACACGCCGAGCTGGCTGCGGCTGCAACCGAGGCCCGGAACCTCGGACTCACCATCGAGCTGGGAACGAAAGGTATCGAGCCGGCGCACCTGACGTCGTTTCTGCGGCTGGCCGAGATCTTCGAGGCGAAACTGATCCGCAGCATGCTCTATGCGCCGGATCACCGACCGGGCCTCGACGAGGCAGAGCGGATACTGACCGGCATCATGCCGTCGTTTGACGCCGCGGGGGTGACTCTCGCCCTCGAGACCTATGAGCAGGTCTCGACGACAGACCTCGTCGGATTGATCGAGCGCGTCGACAGCGACAGGCTCGGTATCTGCCTGGACCCGGCGAACGTCGTCGCTGGACTCGAATTGCCGAAGGATGCCGTCGAGCGCTGTGCGCCCCTCACCCGGAATGTGCATGTGAAGGACTTCGCCTTCGCGCGGCAGGACGGCTGGGTCGGGTTCACCTACAGCGGTGCCCCGATGGGCGAAGGACTGCACGACTACCGCCACCTGCTCGATGCGGTGCAGCCGGAAGCCCGCGGCGTCAACGAGATCGTCGAACACTGGTTGCCGTGGCAGGGCGACCCCGAAACCACCGTCGAGGCAGAGATCGCCTGGACAACCACCACCCTGGACTACCTGAGGAGAAACCGATGAGCACGACAGACTTCAACCCCACCATCGCCGTGATCGGCGCCGGAGGAAAGATGGGGACTCGCGTCTCCGACAACCTCGCGAAGACCGACCACACCGTTTTCTACAGTGAGAACT
>JAZQRG010000018.1:0-4349 GCA_045629445.1 Mycetocola sp.
GAACTCCGGGCGAGCTTCGCCCGTCCTGGCACCCAGCTGGGTTTTTGGGCGCATTACTCAACCCAGTCGTCAGGCACCGTCTTCTCGCTGCTGTGGGGATACCCGTTCATGGTGTACGCGATGGGCCTTGATGAGCCACTCGCCGCATCGCTGCTTCTCGTTGTCGTGGCATCCGGTGTTGTCATCGGGCCGGTTCTTGGTCTGCTCTCTGCCCGGTACCCGTACCGCAGGAGCAACCTCGTTCTCGGCATCGTGCTCGTGATCGGCGCTGCGTGGGCCCTCTTCCTCTCGTGGCCCGGTGTGCCGCCGCTGTGGCTTCTCGTTCTCCTCCTCATTGTGCTCGGTGCCGGCGGTCCCGGATCCCTGATCGGCTTCGACTTTGCGAGGACCTTTAATCCCGTTCGGGTGCTCGGCGCCGCGAACGGGGTCGTCAATGTCGGTGGATTCCTCGCGAGCTTCGTGATGATGTTCCTCATCGGGCTTCTCCTTGACGTCCAGGCGGCACCGGGAGCGAGTACGGAGGAGCTCTACAGTATTTCCTCGTTCAAGGTGGCATTCCTCATCCAGTACGTCGTCATCGGCTTCGGTGTCGTCATGCTTCTCGGTGCGCGAAGGAGAACCAGGCGGAGAATTGTGATGGACGAGGGAATTGAAGTGGGTCCCTTGTGGGTTGCAGCTATAGAGAGATTCCGACGCCGCCGCTGACGGTCGCCACGACGACGGATGTCGGAGCATAAGACCCGTGGACGAGGGACCGGCGAAAACGTGGCATAATGCTCATAAGGACCCGTTCAGGTTTCCCGAGGCATACCCGTTGTGAAGCGAGTAGCGAAGCGCCCGGACTTGACATGGGTCCTCGTAATGTCCGAAAACAATATGGACCCACGAGCGAGTTCTGGCGACTCGGCAGCTCGGGGACTGAAAGGTGCTCTTATGGCCACCAAGGCCGCACAAACTTCGGCAGAAGAAGAACAGACGACTGGAACAGCCGCAGCTGTGAAGGCTCCGGCAGCGAAGAAGATGACAGCAGCAGCCAAGGCAAAGGCAGAGAAGGCGGAAGCGGCAGCAGCTGCGGCCGTCGACGCGCCAGCCAAGGCAGCTCCCGCCAAGCGCGGAGCGAAGAAGAAGACCGCCGACGTTGTCGACGAGGCGCAGGCCGCCCCCGACGTCGCCGATGATGACCACGATGATGACGAGAGCAAGCCGCGCGCGATCGCGACTGAAGCGCTGCCGCAGGGCGCGCTTGTGCTGTCCGCGACCGACGACGAGGACGAACTTCCGGTTTACTCGTCAGCGATCACCGGGGCAACGGCTGACCCCGTCAAGGATTACCTGAAGCAGATCGGAAAGGTTGCGCTTCTTAACGCAGCCGAAGAGGTCGAACTGGCGATGCGCATCGAAGCGGGCCTGTTCGCCGAGGACAAGCTGTCCCAGATGGACGACGCAGCCAAGCGCACGCAGCTCGGTCGCGAACTTACCTGGGTTGCGAAGGACGGCGCTCGGGCGAAGAGCCACCTGCTCGGAGCAAACCTCCGACTCGTTGTCTCGCTCGCCAAGCGGTACACCGGTCGCGGAATGCAGTTCCTCGACCTCATCCAGGAGGGAAACCTGGGCCTGATCCGTGCTGTCGAGAAGTTCGACTACACCAAGGGATTCAAGTTCTCCACCTATGCAACCTGGTGGATCCGTCAGGCGATCACCCGCGCGATGGCCGACCAGGCGCGCACGATCCGTATCCCGCTTCACATGGTTGAGGTCATCAACAAGCTCGCCCGTGTCCAGCGGCAGATGCTGCAGGACCTGGGACGCGAACCAACGCCTGAAGAACTCAGCCGCGAACTCGACATGACCCCTGAAAAGGTCATCGAGGTGCAGAAGTACGGTCGCGAGCCGATCTCACTACACACTCCTCTCGGTGAAGACGGAGACAGCGAGTTCGGTGACCTCATCGAGGACACCGAAGCTGTTGTTCCCGCCGACGCCGTCGGCTTCACGATGCTGCAGAAGCAGCTCGAGAGCTTGCTCGACTCGCTGAGCGAACGCGAAGCCGGTGTCATCCGGATGCGCTTCGGCCTCGGTGACGGCATGCCCAAGACCCTCGACCAGATCGGCGACACCTTCGGTGTCACGCGTGAGCGTATCCGCCAGATCGAGTCGAAGACGATGGCCAAGCTCCGTCACCCGTCACGGTCGCAGTCGCTTCGGGACTACCTTGAGTAAACCGACCGGCCTTCACTACGTCCTTCCCATCCTCGCCGGCCGCGTGACACGTTTCGTCACGCGGTTGCGCGGCGGTGGAAGCGCCATGCCCGGAGTCGTTGTGCAGAAGCTTGCACCTCACATCATGCGGGATGTGGCCTCCCAGCTGCCGTACGGGGTCGTTTTCGTCCTCGGCTCGAACGGCAAGTCGACGACAACGAACCTGCTCTCCGCTGTCATGCGCGAGCACGGGCTCCGGGTCTTCACCAACCCATCCGGTGCGAATATGCCGCAGGGGATCGCGTCAGCGATTCTCGCCGAGACGAGCCTCACCGGGCGGATGAACGCGGACATCGCGATCCTCGAGATCGATGAGGGCTACGGTGCGGCGATCGCACGCCAGCTCAAGCCCGAAACCGCTGTGATCCTCAACCTTCTCGTCGACCAGATCTATCGATTCGGCGAGCCGGACAAGGTCGCGCAGATGTTCCGCGGGATTGCCGCCGAGATCGGATCGTCGATCGTGCTCAACCGCGACGACAACTTCCTCGGCAAGCTCGGCAGCGAACTCGAGGCCGAAGGCCGACTGACCGTCGACTACTTCGGCGCGACGCCCGAGGTCCAGGCCGCGGCCCCCCACGGGCAAGTCTCCGCTCGCGACTTCACCGACGCCGCCGCGACGCTCTCACGTCCTGCGGTCGCTGAAGTTGTCCGCGCCGACGGGTACGACGCTCAGATTTCCTTCGGGGGAGCTGTCTACGACATCCGGATGCCGTCACGCGGCCTTCACTATGCCGTTGACATCGCAGCAGCGTTTACCCTCGCGGCACGCAACCTCGGTGAGAAGTTCGATATCACGCGCGCGATCACTGCGGTGCAGACCACCAAGACCGTATACGGTCGCGGCGAGATCCTGCAGGTCAACGGCGTTGAGATCGAGATTCTCATGCTCAAGAACCTCGCGAGCCTGCAGCTCAACCTCGACTATCTTCAGGACACTCCCGATTCTGTCCTGTTTGCGTACGACGAGTCGAGCAAAGACCCGTCCTGGCTGTACGCGGCCGACCTCTCGCGACTTGACCACGTCGACGTCATCTCGGGTCCCAAGGGTGCGTTCGTCGCTCTCCGGCTCGCGTACGAGGGCAAGGACTTCGGTGTCATCGAACCTGACATCACGAAGGCAGTGCAGCGGATGCTCGACGGCCCACGGCCGAAGAGCGGGAGACACACGTTCTTCCTCGACTACGACCAGATGATGGCGACCCGTCGCTACCTGGGCTACAAAGACCTGGAAGCGGGTGCAGCATGACGATCAACGTCCTGGAACTCTACCCGGCGCATTTGTCGCTGAACGGCGATGTCGGAAACCGCACCGCGCTCGTCCGGCGGATGCGACTGGCCGGAATCGATGTGTCGGAGAGCACATACAACCCCGGCGACGAGTTGGCGTCAGCGCCAGACATCGTCACAATCGGCACAGGCACCTCGAGTGCTCAGCGCGCGATCGCGAGCGACATCGCCCGGATCGCTCCTGTTCTGACCGAGTGGTCCGAGGCTGGAGTGGTGCTTTTCGCTGCCGGCGCAGGGTTCCACCTGCTCAGTGGCTCAGTGCGTTTCGGCGCTGACGAGGTCATCCCAGGTGCCGGTGTCTTCGCTGGCTCGGCCGATTCGTCCAGGCCCCGGGTCATCACCGAGGGTTTCGCCGTCGACAGCGACTTTGGAGTGCTCATCGGCACCGAAAACCACACGTCGGTCTTCGTCGGCCGACCGGATCAGAAGCCACTCGGGCGCGTTCTTCACGGAAGCGGAAACGGTGATGGCACCGATGGTGCCATTGTTGGCAACAGCTATGGAACCCACCTGCACGGACCGGCGCTCGTCCTGAACCCACGACTCACCGATCACCTCATCACCCTCGCGACCACTCGTGCGGGCATCGATTACGTCACCACTGAGAAGCACGCTGAACTCGACAAGACCGTCGAGCTGGCGCGCAACATCCTCCTGGCAAAGGTGCCGTCGTCTGCGCAGAAGCCTCGGGGCTGACCCGCCGTCGACACACACGAAAAACGCACCCCCGGCGGCGGGCGGGGCGTTTTCTTTGGGGGGGGGGGGGTAGGGTCCCCAAACGTCGCGGCCTCGGTGGGTGT
>JAZQRG010000019.1:0-4588 GCA_045629445.1 Mycetocola sp.
TGCCCCGCAGCGAACTTGATCCAGGCCGACACCTCGTAGGTCTGGCCGGGAAGCAGGATGCCTGTCACGTCGTGCCCGATTCCCTGTCCCTGCGAAATCCGGTTCGAGACCAGCGCCGACTGCGAACCGCTGTGTGCCTCCGTTGAGACGGTGACGGATGCTGCGCCGCTTGCGTCCGCGCGCGGAACCCAGGCACCGAGGCCGTCTTCGAATCCGGTGTTGAGCGACGAGAGGTCGGAGTTACCGGGAGGAGTCGGGTCGGTCGGGTCGGTCGGGTCGGTCGGGTCGTCAGCGCGCAGTGCCGAAACGGAGATGTCGTCGACCAGGTAGCTGTAGCTCGAGCCATCTGCGAGATCCGCCGTACCGATGTAGGCCTGCAGTTCCGTGGCATCCGTTCCCGCTGGGATCGGGAACTCGCCCGTCACTGTCGTCCATGCGTCAGCCGTCATGGTGGTGTCGCCAAGCCAGTTGAAGGCGGGCTTCATCACGAACCGGACGCCGACAGGGGTGGGAGCGGCCTCAGCCAGGCGGACCTTCATCGACAGGGTGAGAGTGTCGCCAACCTCGAGGTCGCTGAAGAGGCCAGCTGGGGTCTGGATTCCGGTGAAGTCGTTCGATCGGTCACCGACGCGAAGTGCGGTGTTGCCGTCGTCTCCCGCCTCGTAGGTCAGGTTTGCTGTGCCGCTCGGTTCCCAGCTCCCGAGCGTGCCGTCTTCGAAGTCGGCGGCGATGACGGTCTCCGGTTCAGCCGCCGCGGCTGGCGACGTGAGAAAGGGGACAAGCAATCCGGCGGCGACCGCGCCGACCAGAAGTTTGCGGGACACGGATCTGACTCTCATGACGCTCCTTTGCGTGAATGCGAGGTTGAGCGAGAACGGCGTTCTCACGCTTCGAAAACGGTTTCGAAGCTGCTCAAGTGATCGAAGCCTAAACGGGGGGTGTTTTGTTGTCAACCCCTACAAATTGGCGGAATGAGCACGCGTGTGAGGTGGCTGTCAGCTGACGAGAATGTGCCGGTTAAACCGAAAAGACCCCTCGCGCACCTCGGACCAGAGGTGCAGTCCCGGTTACCCGTCGGGCGCGTTAAAGAGAAAAGACCCCTCGCGCACCTCGGACCAGAGGTGCAGTCCCGGTTACCCCTCGGGCGCGTTAAAGAGAAAAGACCCCTCGCGCACCCGCCAGAGCCCGGTTACCCTTGCTACGTTTCCGTCCTGGGGGAGTTGGCCTGGATGGCGCCACGCGAGGAGCCGTCACCCATTCTACAGACAATTGGGCGGCACTTTTCGACCCCCAGCGGCACGCGGTCAGATGCCCTCGTCCGGCACGATAGGATAGTTGAGGTTGAATCGCTGTTGCGAGGAAACCGGCTTTGGAGAATTCGCCTAGTGGCCTATGGCGCACGCTTGGAAAGCGTGTTGGGTTAACGCCCTCGGGGGTTCGAATCCCCCATTCTCCGCCACAGTAAGAAGAAAATCAGGAATCGCTCGTCCGCTGCGGACGGGCGATTTCTGCGTTTCGGACGCGTCCTGAGGCTGGAACTCCCGCGGGCGGCCTCAGACCCTGGAGCGACTCACCGCCCGACTGGCATGTCCCCCAAACTGTGGATAGTGTTACACGACTCGACAAGGGAGACTTGCTCCCGGGGGACGCGGGGACAATGACGGAAACAGCAACCAATTCGACAACGGTTACTGTTCGAGTTCGCCGAAGTCTCCTCGCCCAGGGCATTCTCGCCCTGCTGGCACTGAGTGTCCCCATCATGATCGTGCTTTACTGGCTGACAATTCCGGCCGGAACCTGGGGCTGGGTTATCGGCGCGCAGCTCGTGGTCCTGATCGCCGTTCTCGTCGCCGCATACCGCTACACCCGGGTCAGCATCACCGTTACTCCCACAACGATCTCTGAAGTCCGTTTCTTCGGCGGTGTCACCCGCACAAAGATCGCCGACATCGACCGGGTAATCATGCTCGAGATGCACCGAACGATGGCGTCACAATCACGGCTGCAGATGTTCGTACTCAACGCCGATGGCAGGCCCGTCCTCCGCATGCGTGGCGAGTACTGGACCCGCAACAGCATCAACCGGATCGCTGCCCAGCTGAGCTCGGTGCCGATCGAGCACATCGATCACCCGGTCACGCTCGACGAACTGCAGACTTCTCGGCCTGAAATGCTCTACTGGTTCGAGCGGCGACCGATCCGATTTCCGTGACCGGCGGCATCCGAAATCAGCATCCCGTACGTCGTCGCTGATTCAGTGCTCGAGCCAAGCTTGACGAAGCCGAGCCGGTCGTAGAAGGCACCCGCGTTGGCGTTGTCTGCCCCCATCGTCAGGTGGAGACCGGGGATGCCGCGGTCAGCGAGCGCGAGGCGGAGTGCGTCGACGAGCTGACGACCGAGGCCCTGGCCCTGGGCTTCGGGCAGCAGGTCGATGTGCAGATGGGCGGGATACTCGTCGACCTCGTCGATGAGCATGCCGGACGTATCTTCCGCGCCGTTGAGGAACGGCCGCTCAGCGGCGGAGTTGGAGTTGGTGTACTTCGCGGCTACTGTCGGCCACCAGAATTCGGCGAACCACTCGGCGAACGCGCGGGTGTCAGCCGTCGCGATGACGTACCCAACAACGCGCTCGCCGTTGTCGGCGACGAAGGCCAGCTCGGGCTCGTGGTCGACGTACGGGAGTGCATAGATGTCGGGTAGCAGGTCGTCGGTCGAATACAGTCCTGTGGCGTCCAGCCCGCCCTTCCCTGTGCGCACGCACACATCGAAAACGTCGGCTCGGTCACTCGGGCGGTACGGGCGAATCGTGATCACCGTGCCGATTCTACGCAGCGCGCCTCTCGTGCGGCGCCGGGTGCCGTCGATCGCGTCTCGATAGGGTGGCCGCATGACCAGCTGGCGCGCAGCATCCGTCGACGATGTGCTCTCCCGGTGGGCGCTCACGCCCGTCGGCGAGAGGTTCAGCACCCCGTCGTCTCACCTGCAGCCGGTCCTTCGGCGGGGACAGCGGGCCATGCTCAAGGTGGCCAGAATCGAAGAGGAAGCGAACGGATGCCGCCTGCTCGCATGGTGGGACGGCGACGGTGCCGCGCGTGTCTTCGAGCATGACGACCAGGCCGCGGTGCTTGCGTGGGGCGGGCGCTCGCTCGTCGAGGTTGCCAGAGCGGGCGACGACGACCGGGCGACCCGGGTGTTGTGCGACGTGGCCGAGCGATTGCACGCCGTCTCACACCGGAAGTTCGCCGACCGGCCCGACGGTCTGATTCCGCTCGACGTGTGGTTCCGGTCTCTGTTCGAGCGGGAGGACGCACACGGGTTCTACCGCCGTTCGGCCGACCTGGCCAGGCGGCTGGTCGCCGCTGAGCCCGGCGCGTCGGACCTCGTCGTGCTGCACGGTGACCTCCACCACGACAACGTCCTCGACTTCGGCGACGACGGGTGGCTCGCCATCGACCCGAAGTATCTCGTCGGACACCGCGTTTTCGACTACACGAACATCCTCTGCAACCCCGACCAGAGCCTCGCCGAGGCCCGGTTCGAGCGGCGGGTGCAGCTTCTCGCTGAGCTGGGCGGCTTCTCCGAGGCGGCGCTGCTGGAGTGGACCGTCGCGTGGACCGGGTTGAGCGCGAGCTGGTTCGCGGCGGATGGCGACCAGTCGGCTGAAGCACGGGCCCTTCGGATCGGCGCTCTCGCCGAGGCCCTCCTTGGGAGCCACGCGCCGAGGTAAGGAAACAACGCCCAGGTAAGGATGAGGTGGGCTCGGGCGTCCTCGTGCCGGCGTGTTTTCCTTCTGCCGACGCGACCGGCGCTACCGGGGTGGTTGCTGTGCCGCGTGCTCCGCGGCTTCGCGAGCGGCCTCGGTGGTTTCGTCTGCGGCCGCCTGCGCGTCGCGGGATGCCGTCAGCGCCGCGTTCGACGCGGCATCCGTCTCGCGGTCCTTAGCGGCCGTCGCGGCCGAGGCAGCGGCTTGCGCGTCGGCTACCGCGCGATCACCATCGGCCGATGCTCGCGCGAGTGCCTCGGTGGCCTGCGCCTCAGCGGCGAGCTTGGAGGCGGTCGCGGCGTCCTCGATGCGGTGCAGCGCGGCATCCGCCTCGGCTTGGGCGTGCGCTTGCGTCTCGGCCAGCATCGCGGCCGCCCGTTCGGTGTTGGCTGGGCTTGCTGGGTCGGTGGCGTCGCTCATGCTGCGAGCCTAGCTCTGCTTCGGGAGGAAAAACCAAGGGTCCGCCCGGCTATAGACCGTCGACCCAACGAATTTCCTCCCGAAACACACCAGCCGCGACCACTCAGCCCGCGGGGAGCACTTTCTGCTCGAGGAACTCGTTCACGAAGACCCGGTTCGGGTCGAACCGGGCTGCGAGCGCCCGGAAGTCGTCGAGTCGCGGATACACCCGCTCCAGTCCCTCCCGCCCGGCCGTGAAGACCTTGCCCCAGTGCGGTCGCGCGTCGAACGGCGCGAGGGCAGCCTGGAGCTCCGGCAGCAACGCCTCGACCTCGGCCTGCTTCTTGAGCCAGGTGAAGTGGAGGCCGACAGCATCCGTGCCGTATGCCGAGCTCAGCCACAGCGAGTCCTCGGCGATGGTGCGCA
>JAZQRG010000020.1:0-7415 GCA_045629445.1 Mycetocola sp.
CGTTCGGTGTTGGCTGGGCTTGCTGGATCCGTGGCGTCGCTCATGCTGCGAGCCTAGCTCTGCTTCGGGATGAAAAACCAAGGGTTCGTCGAGCTATAGACCGTCGACCCCACGATTTTCCTCCCGAAACACACCAGCCGCGTCCGCTCAGCCCGCGGGGAGCACTTTCTGCTCGAGGAACTCGTTCACGAAGACCCGGTTCGGGTCGAACCGTGCTGCGAGCGCCCGGAAGTCGTCCATACGCGGATACACCCGCTCCAGTTCCTCCCGCCCGGCCGTGAAGACCTTGCCCCAGTGCGGTCGCGCGTCGAACGGCGCGAGGGCAGCCTCGAGCTCCGGCAGCAACGCCTCGACCTCGGCCTGCTTCTTGAGCCAGGTGAAGTGGAGGCCGACAGCATCCGTGCCGTATGCCGAGCTCAGCCACAGCGAGTCCTCGGCGATGGTGCGCACCTCACACACCTGCAGCAGCGGCGAGATCCGCCCCGCGAGCTCTCGCACAGCACCGAGCGCCGCGATCGCGTGCCGGCGAGGCACGAGGAATTCCGACTGCAGCTCCTCGCCGTTCGACGGAGTGAAGTCGAGCCGGAAGTGCGGCAGGCGATCGAGCCATGCACCCGACACACCCATCTGTGCCGTGCAGTTCACCGCGGAAATTCCGGGCAACGGATGCCTGTCGGCCGGCGCTGGCACCGCACCGAACAGGTCCGCAGGAGGAGCGGCATCCGTCTCTGGGCGTCGCTTGAGCCAGACCTGGTCGATCACGTCGGGGTTTCGCCAGGTGGTGAACAGCGAGACGCTGTACGCGGCGCCGGTGATCGCGTCGAAGTTCGAGACGGCGGCGTCGAACGGCAGGTGCTCGAAAACAGTCTGAGCGATGTCGAATGTCGGCTCGATGTCGAGGGCGACCCGCGTCATCACGCCAAGAGCGCCGAGGTTCACGACAGCACCGTCGAAGTCGGCGTCACCGCGGCGCAACTGCACCACGTCACCGCTCGCCGTCACGAACTCGATCGCAGCGACGGATGCCGCAAGCGAGCGCACCCCATTTCCGGAGCCGTGGGTTCCGGTGGCAATCGCACCGCCGATTGAAATGTGCGGCAGCGACGCGAGGTTCGACAGCGCCCAGCCGTTCTTCTGCAGTTCACCGGCGAGTTCGCCGTACCGCATCCCGGCGCCGACCGTCACGATCCGCTCGTGCTCCTGGATGTGTGGCGCGAAGACGAGGTTCGCGGTCGACAACAGCAGGTCGGCGGAATCCGCGATCGGGTTGAACGAGTGCCGGGTGCCGAGGGCACGCACGGCGGTGGCGTCGGCGACGAGTCGCTGCACCTCCTCCACGCTCGACGGTGCTTCAATGCGCTGTGCGCGGTAGGCGTGGTTCGCCGACCAGTTGGTTCCGATTTCAAGAGACAGAGACACAGGGCCCTTTCGCTAGCTCGCCGGCAGCCAGACCCGCATGCCACCGGGGCCACGATTGCCCCAGCGCGCGTACGGCACCGCCGACACGTCCATTCTGCCGGTCACACCGGAGGGGCTGTCACGCCACTCCGGGTACAGTTCCTCGTCGACGCTCGCCCGCCGACTGCCCTGCAGCGTCAGCAGCGGCATCCCGAGTTCCGGGTCGACCGCGCCGACGACACCACCGGCACCCGGGTCGATCACGAGGTCCTCGATCGCCAGCCCGTCCGGCAGATCGCTCTGCTCGACGGCGTAGACGATCGGCCCGCGCGTCACAGCGACACACCCGCGCACCGCGTCAACGTACGGGTGCGGCTGATGCACGACGACGGGCAGGTCAAAAGTCAGTTCGAGCGAACGGATGCCGTTCCCGGCCACCCGCAGGTACCCGTCGGTTTCCGTCGCGTGCGACAGCACCCCGTCAACGGTCAGTTCGAAAGACTCGGCCCAGCCGGGTATCCGCAGCGACAGTTCCCCGCCGGAGAACGGCGCGTCGAACGCAACCTCGATGCGCCCGTCGAACGGGTACCCCGTCGTGATCGTCGCCGTCGTCGCGTGGCCACCCACGTCGCCGAGCTCGACAGTGCCCGACTCGTAGAGGTGCAGTTGGAGCCCGTTCTCCGCCGTCGTCACAGCGTAGGAATGCAGCGACGCGATCAGCCGCGCGAGGTTCGGCGGGCAGCACGCGCAGGCATACCAGCCGACCCGGCGGGCCGGCGCTTGCGCGTGTGCTCCCCCGCGCTCCGTGCGCACCTGCAGCGGGTTCGAGTAGAAGAACGAGCAGCCGTCTGGCGTCGTCGATGTCGCGACCGCGTTGTACAGCGCGCGTTCCATCTCGTCGGCGAATCGTCCCTCTCCGGTGATCAACAGCATCCGCCAGTTGAACATGACGCTCGCGATCGCTGCGCAGGTCTCCGCGTATGCACGGTCGGGCGGCAGTTCGAATGGGTCGCCGAAGGCCTCGTCGCGGTGCCTCGAGCCGACGCCGCCCGAGATGTACATTTTGCGGTCGGTCATGTCGGTCCAGATCCGTTCGACCGCGGCGAGGAGGGCGTCGTCACCGTTCTCGACGTAGGCGTCTGCGACTCCGGCGGCGAGGTAGAGCTGCCGCACGGCGTGCCCGGCTGCGCCGTCGACCTCTCGAACCGGCGCGTGGTCCTGGAAGTACTCGTAGCCGAATGGGTCAGGCCCGACGAGCTGGTGTCCGCGGAGGTCGATCATGCGCTGCGCAAGCTCCAGCCAGCGCTTCTCACCGGTGAGGCGGTAGACCTCGACGAGTGCCGTTTCGATCTCGGGGTGGCCGTCGATGGCATCCGTGTGTCCGGTGCCGAGGGTATCGTCGACCAGCCCGGCGAACCGCAGGCCGATGTCGAGGATGTCGCGGCGGCCCGTCGTCCGAGCCCAGGCAATGCCGGCCTGCAGCAGGTGCCCGAGACAATACAGCTCGTGACTCCAGCGAAGCTCGGTGAACTTCTCACCCGGACGGGTGATCTGCACGTGAGAGTCGAGGTAGCCGTCGTCTTCCTGCGCCGCCTGGAGCAGTTCGACGGTGTCGTTCACAAACCCCTCGAACGCGCTGACGTCTCCGCGCCCCGCTTCCCAGCCGATCGCCTCGAGCACTTTGTAGACGTCGGAGTCGGCGAACTGAAAGCCCCGAAACTCTCCGGTCTTCCGGCCAGCGGCGAGGCGGAGGTTGTCGAGGGCACCGGATGCTTCAAGTTGCTGAATGCAGTGAGCCAGCGTTGCGTCTCCGTTGGTGCGCTGCCAGGCCGCAAGCATCCCGTCGCCGGTGAAGCGCACGGCGTCGAACGGGAGAGGGGTGAGGACACCTCGCTCGGTAGCGAGCGGGGAAACGGGACCTGCGATCACGGATACTCCTTTTACAACGTTGTATCAACGAGTCTGGAGAGCGGAGCTGCGGCTGTCAAGCGTCCCGGCCAACGCACCCGCGGCTCGAGATCACTCGTCCCGGTCGAGATCACCCGGCATAACGAGTGACCTCGTCCGGGACGAGTGAAGTCGGCGTCGGCTGACGTTCACGGGTACGACGAAGGCCCTCCCTCCGCGGGGAGGAAGGGCCTTCGAGAGTGTCAGCGAGCGGAAGGCGATTCGCCGCCGGGCGCTGTGCCGGCTGCGCGCGAACCAGCGCGAGCGGCGTCGTCCTGGGCGTCGATCGTGTCGGCCGGGTCCGTCGTGTCGTTCGCAGTCAGGCCCTCCCGCACGACAGTCGTCGCGAGCGGCACCTCTTTGACGAAGCAGAGAAGCACGGCGGCGGCGAGGATCAGCGGCGTCATGTAAAGGAAGACCGGCGTCAGTGAGTCGTTGTAGGCGCCAACGATGACGTCCTTGATCGGGCCGGGAAGCTCCTTGACCATCGCCGGGGTGAACGAGTTCGTGTCCGCTTCCCCTCCCGTTGCCCCCGGCATCCGTTCGGCAAGGAGGTCGGTGAGGCGGGCGACGAAGAGGCTGCCGACGATGGCGGAACCGAGTGAAGCACCGATCTCGCGGAAGTAGTTGTTCGACGCCGTCGCTGTGCCGACCTGTGACGCGGGGAACGTGTTCTGCACGACGAGCACGAGCACCTGCATGGCAAGGCCAAGACCGAATCCCATGATGGCGAGGTAGCTGCAGAGCACCCAGATCGCCATGTCGGGAGTCATGGTGGAGAGCAGAACGAGCGAGACCGCGACGATGAGGGTACCGAGGATCGGCATCCACTTGTAGCGGCCGTACTTGGTGATCAGGAGTCCCGATCCGATCGACGCCACCAGAAGGGCGGCGAGCATCGGAATCATGAGGTAGCCGGCCTGGGTCGCGTTGACGCCCGTGACCATCTGGAGGTAGGTCGGGATGTAGGCGAGCGCGCCGAACATGGCGATACCGATGATGAGACCGGCGAGCGTCGTGAGGTTGAAGTTGCGCTCTGTGAAGAGGTGCAGCGGCATGATCGGTTCGACAGCGCTGCGCTCGACGAACACGAACAAGACGGCGGCGATGACCCCGCCGACGATGAGCGAGATGATGATGAGCGAATCCCACTCGTAGGTGTTTCCACCCCAGGTGGTGACGAGCACGAGGCAGGTCGACGCGATCGCGAGGAGGACCATGCCGGCGACGTCGAGTCGCGCCTTGGCATTCTGCACCTTCGGCAGGCGAAGGAACAGAACGGCAGCGAGGATGGCGAGGCCGCCGAGGGGGAGGTTGATCCAGAATGCCCAGCGCCAGCCGATGCCCTCGGTGAACCAGCCACCGAGGAGCGGACCGGCGATCGAGGAGAGTGCGAAGACGCCACCCATGACACCCATGTACTTGCCGCGCTCACGAGCGGGGACGACGTCAGCGATGATCGCCTGCGACAGGATCATGAGTCCACCGCCACCGAGACCCTGCACGGCGCGACCGGCGATGAGCCAGCCCATGTCACCCGCGAGCGCTCCGATGATCGAGCCGGCGATGAAGAGGCCGATCGCCGCGATGAACAGGCCCTTGCGGCCGATGAGGTCACCGAGCTTGCCGTAGACGGGCATCACGATCGTCGTGGCGAGGATGTAGGCCGTCGTGACCCACAGCATGTGGTCGACACCGTTGAGTTCGCCCACGATGGTCGGCAACGCGGTGCTGAAGATGGTCTGGTCGAGCGACGCGAGGAGCATCGTGACCATGAGCCCGATGAACACAAGCATCACATTGCGCTTGTTCGGGTCCGCGGGAGCCCGGGTGGATTTCGTGTCAGTCATCGGAGTTTTTCTATTACCTCTCTGGCGAGCGCGACGGCTCGCGGTGCGATGTCGTTGTTGTCGGGAAGTTCGCCGAGCGACGCGAGGTCCTTCACCGCTGCCCCAACGGCACCGCCGCAGAGGGAGAGCAGAAGGTCGGCGAAGATCGGCTTGCGGCTTTGCTCGAGCGAGGCAAACGAGGGGTCGCGGTCCATGAGGGACTCAACGGCCACGGCGAGGTCGGCGCCCACCTGGTTGAGCTGGGCAAGCCTCGACGCAAGCAAATCGGGATATCGGCGGATGATCTCCATCCGGCCCTGCCGGATCACCTCACTCGATGGCGGCGGACCCATGACCACGAGGAGGAGTTGCACGATTGACTCGACGAGGCCCTGGCCCTCGCACGCGCTGATGTGCTCGTCTGTGGTCGGCTCGGGACTCGGCGCACGCAGGCCGAGGATCGCGCTGTCCTTGCTGTCGAAATAGTTGAAGAACGTGCGCGGAGACACGTTGGCGAGCTCGCTGATCGCGTCGACCGTCGTGTGTTCAAGGCCGTCGCGAAGCACGAGGGTCACTGCCGCCTCTTCGAGGGCGGCTCGGGTTTGTGTCCGTTTGCGCTCACGCAGACCGGGGTGTTCGGTACTCACGTGTTCAGTGTTGCAGTGCCTGCAACTTTGCGCAACCGCAATGTTGCGCTTGGTGAAGCTATCGGACCGAGCGTCGCGACAGGTGTACCGGGGTTGTGAGCGCCGAGTCCCGCACGAGGTCCTCGCGCACCGTCACTCCCGACCCGGGCCCGGTCGGCACCCGAAGCCGCCCGTTCGAGAGCACGAACGGCTCGGTGATGATGTCCTCCCGGTAGTAGCGGTCGGACGCGCTCGTGTCTCCCGGCAGCGAGAAGCCCGGCAGCGCGGCGAGGGCAACGTTCATGGCGCGGCCGATACCGGTCTCGAGCATTCCCCCGCACCACACCGGGATACCTCGAGTGGCACACGCATCGTGAATCGCGACCGCGGGGTGGTACCCGCCGACCCGGCCAGGCTTGATGTTCACAACGGAGGTGGCACCACGCTCGATCGCGTCAACAGCGACGCCGACCGACACGATCGACTCGTCGAGACAGACCGGCGTGTCGATCTCCGCAGCGAGGACGACGTGAGACGCGATGTCCTCCTCGTCGAACGGCTGCTCGATAAGGAGCAAGTTCCAGGCGTCGAGCCGCTTGAGGTGGGGGATGTCGTCGCGCGTATATGCGGTGTTGGCGTCGACCTGCAACGCAGCATCCGCCCCGATCAACTCGCGGACGCGTCGCACCGGTTCGAGGTCCCAGCCCGGCTTGATCTTGAGCTTGATGCGCCGATAACCGGCCTCGATGTAGCTCTGCACCTCGTCGAGCAGTTCATCGATTGACGGGCTGATACCGACGGAGACCCCGCAGTCGACCTCGGTACGAACGGCGCCGAGATAACGGGCGAGACTGGTTCCGGATGCCCGCAGTTCGGCGTCGAGGACGGCCGCTTCGAGCGCCGCCTTGGCCATGCGGTGGCCCACGACGGGCGCGAACACGCTCTCGAGGTCGGCAGCACGAGGCTCGTCGGCGGCGAACAGCAATGGCGCGAGGTGGTGCTCGATCACGTGTGCGCACCCGTCGACGTACTCCGAGCTATAGCTCGGCGATGAGCCTGCGACGCACTCACCCCAGCCTTCACCGGCGTCCGTCCGAAGCTGCACGAGCAGCACATCGCGCTCGGTCTCGCGTCCGAAACTGGTCTCGAACGGGCGCACGAGTGGCATCCCGATGCGGTGGAGGGTGATCGATTCGACCGTCATCTGGTGAGGATACCAACCACGAGTGGCGGATCGGGTGGCGCGGAGGGCCCCCTTCAAACAGAGCGTCTCCCAGGGCCCCTCCGCGCCGCGCTCAGCGACCCCCGGTGATCGGCCGGTGACGCTGCTTCACTCCGGCAGGACCGTACGGGTAGTCGTCCATCTCCGGCGCGCTGGCATCCGTCAGCCGCGAGAGTTCATCGGCGCTCAGGTCGAGGTCGACCGCCGCCATGTTGTCGGTGAGCTGGTCGACGGTGCGCGCACCCAGGATCACCGACGTCACGGCGGGCTGGGCACCGAGCCATGCCAGAGCGACCTGTGATGCCGACACGGAGTGAGCCTGCGCGATGTCGGTCACCGCGTCGAGTACCCGCCAGGTGCGCTCGTTGGCGTTGCGCGCCTCCCACGCCTCCA
>JAZQRG010000021.1:0-2774 GCA_045629445.1 Mycetocola sp.
GGGTATGGCCTCGGCCTGCAGAGCTACCCGCTGAGCTGCGGTGGTGTGATCTGGGGGCACGGTGGCGATATCCACGGTTTCCAGACCCGAAACGGTGTGGCATCCGACGGTACTGCGTTCACCGTTGCGGTAACCGCGCTGCCCTGGGCATTCATCGCTGAAGACGACGAGCCGCGGATGATGGACACCTATCGAGCGGTGACGGATGCCGTCGACGCGGCATTCTGCGAGAAGTAACGCGCACCATCCAGCCGACCGCCCGGCGTTCCCTTCTGAGTGAAGGGAACGCCGGGCTTCGTGTGCGCCGGTGCTGTTCTGGGGCCCGCTGGCAGGCCCGGGGTTCCAGCTACGGAACGATGTGACCCGCGGCCCGGAAGAGCTCGTACCACTCGGCCCGGGTCAGCGGAATGTCCGAACCGAGGGCCGCGCCGGCCACGCGCTCAGGGCTTGTGGTGCCGAGCACCACCTGCATCTGTGCGGGGTGGCGCGTGATCCACGCTGTTGCGATGGCAATCGGCGGGACGTCGTACTTCGCAGCGAGGCGGTCGATCACGGCGTTGACCTCGGGGTACTCAGGCGAACCGAGGAAGACGCCCGTGAAGAAGCCCGCCTGGAAAGGCGACCAGGCTTGGATCGTGATGTCGTTAAGGCGGCAATAGTCGACGATGCCGCCGCCGTCGAGTGTCACCGACTGCTGCTCGCCGAGCATGTTCGCGGCAACGCCCTGAGTGATGATGGGCGCGTGGGTGACCGACAGTTGCACCTGGTTCGCCACGATCGGCTGTCGAACGTATCGCTTGAGCAGGTCGATCTGACGGGGTGTGTGGTTCGAGACACCGAATGACCTGACCTTGCCGGCGCTTTCGAGTTCATCGAAGGCTCGAGCCACCTCTTCTGGTTCGACAAGTGCGTCTGGACGGTGGAGCAGAAGGATGTCGATCCGGTCGGTCTGGAGTGCATCGAGCGATCCGTTCACGCTCTCGATGATGTGCTCGTAGGAGAAGTCGAAATAGGGTCCTTCGCGGACAATGCCGGCCTTGGTCTGGATCGTGAGAGCGTCGCGTTCCGATGGGCTGAGCTGCATCGCCTCGGCGAAGCGTCGCTCACACCCGTGCAGGTCGTTTCCGTAGACATCGGCGTGGTCGACGAAATCAATGCCCGAGTCGCGGGCGGTCTTGATCAGCTCGCGAACCTCGTCATCCGTTTTGTCGGCGATGCGCATGAGTCCGAGCACAACATTGGGGGCGACGATGTCCGTGTTGGGCAGGGTGAATGTCTTCACAGGGGTCCTTTCGATAGTGCGGCAACTGCAGTGGTGGCGCCTGCCTACCTAATCACTCCCCGCGAAGAGATGTCCACCGTTGACTTCGGCGGGCTCCTGTGTGCTCAGCCCCGCACCGACGGCATCCGCAGTGTGATTCCGCATAATGTGTGACTAACGCATACCGTGTGACGCACACTATGGTGTGAACATGGATAACGAATTGCTCAGCGGGCATCTGCAGGAGCTGCGCCGCGGCACTGTCGTGATGGCGTGCCTGACCATCCTGACGAAACCGGGCTACGGCTATGGCCTCCTCGAAGCGCTCGAGAACGCTGGGTTTGCCGTCGAGGCCAACACTCTCTATCCGCTGCTGCGCCGCCTGGAAAAGCAAGGGCTGCTCACCAGTTCGTGGGATACCGATGAAGTTCGGCCCCGCAAGTTCTATACGACCAGCGCTCTGGGGGCGGAACTGCTCACCCTGCTCCTCGCCGAGTGGGAGAGCCTCAACGTCTCCATCCGACAGCTCAATGAAGGACGATCATGACAACCCTCACTGACCGCTATGTGTTCGCCGCACTGAAGCCGATTCCCGAGGACCGACGCGGTGACATCGACCGCGAATTGCGCGCATCGATAACGGATGCCGTCGACGCTCGTATCGAGGACGGCCAGCAACCCGCCGCCGCAGAAGCGGCCGTGCTGACCGAGTTTGGCGACCCTCGCCAGCTGGCGGCGCGTTACGCGGAGCAGCCGCTGTACCTGATCGGTCCTGACCTCTATGTGGTGTGGCTGCGCGTGCTGAAGATGCTGCTGTGGATCGTGGGCGCAACTTCGTTCGTCGGTGTGCTCGTCGTTCGCATGATCATCGCCCCAAGTGATCCGATCGACGCGTTCAGTGGTGCGGTGAGCACCTGCATCGGTCTTTTGATCCAGGTGGCTTTCTGGGTCACCGTCGTTTTCGCCGTCTTGCAGCGCACCGGAGTGCGCCGGGATTCGGTTGCCGCCTGGACTCCCGAAATGCTGCCGCCGGCGGAGCGCAACCAGATATCACTCGCTGACACGATCGCGACAGTCGTGCTGCTCGCCTTCTTCATCGGCGTACTCCTCTGGCAGCAGGCTGGTTCGTTGCTCTATCTCAACGGCGAGCCCGTCCTGGTTCTGCTCGAGAACCTGTGGAGCTTCTGGCTGCCCTACCTGATCGCCGTGCTTGTACTGCAGGCGGTGTTCGCTGTCGTCCTCTACTCAATCGGGCGCTGGACGTTCGCTCTTGCCTCTGCGAACGCAGTCGTGGCCCTGCTCTTCATGGTTCCTGCCCTGTGGCTCCTCGCCACCGACCGGGTCTTCGACTGGACGTTCCTGACCAACGTCGACTGGGGCGCCGGCGCCGCCGTGTGGATCGCCGGGACTGCCGGTGTGACAGTGTTCGTCATCGGCCTGTGGAACATTGCGAACGGTTTCCTGAAGGCCCGCCGCAGTAAGACGCAGGTCGTTTCGCCACGGTAGGTCTTGA
>JAZQRG010000022.1:0-1707 GCA_045629445.1 Mycetocola sp.
TGGCCGGGTTGTAGTAGCTCGTCTCCCCCATCATGTAGGTCAGCCCGGTGCTTTGCACGGCGTCGATGATCGCTTCGATGTCGGTCTCGGTCGTCGCCATCGGCACCGCCGTGTACACGTGCTTCCCCGCGGCGAGCGCCTGCAGCACGAGCGGCCCATGCGTCCAGCGCTGGGTGAATATGGCCACCGCGTCTACCGTCGGGTCAGCAAGCATCGCCTCGAAGCTCTCCCGGGTGCCATCGAGGCCGAGTCGCTCGTTGAGGTCGGCCGACCGTTCGGGGAGCACGTCGGTGATGACCACGCGGTCAACCCGCGGGTGCAGCTTGAACAGGGTCGCGAACTGGCCGGCGAACTGACCGGCCCCAACCATTCCGAGGGTGAATGTCATTTGTTTATACCTTTCGTGGTGCGATTACTGAGATTTCATAAAACGGATGCCGTAACGAACCGGCGAGAGGCGGGTCACTCCGCGAGGATCTTGTTGATCCTCTCGTTGACCTGTGTGAGTTCGGAGACGTCCGAGCTGCCGATATAGATGCCCTCCATCACGGGAAGCATGATCGACAGGATCTCGGCACCATTCGTGGTGACCGGGAACAGGACTGTGTAGTTGTCGTCCACGAGCTCGGTGAACGGGGAGACGTCGAAACCCCGCTCCCCGAACGCGGCGACCGCGGCTTCGGTTCCAGCCGGACGCGCCGGGAAAACGACACCCTCTTTGCCGACGATGACCTGACACGTGTCAGAGCCCAGGAAGTCCACGAACTTCGCCGCTTCTTCCGGGTGGTCGGTCTGTGCGCTGATGGAGTCGCCGAGGCCGTTGTACATCGAAACCGGGTGACCGATCGGGCCTGCCGGGAGCTTGGCAATGCCCAGGTCGATACCCTCGAGGCGCCCGTAGGCGCTGATGTTCCATGACCCGTTCGGCGAGAGCGCTGCCTTACCTGATCCCAGCTGCTCCACCGGGTCCGGTGCGGTGCCGACGGTCTGGAACGAGGGCATGAACCCCTTGTCAACCAGGCCGAACAGCCACGCGAGTGAGGCCTGGAAACGCGGGTCGTCGTAGTGGTATTCGTCGCCCCAGACATCCGCGTTGGTGTACTCCCAACCGGTCGCTGCGGCGAGCCACGCCCACTGGGTTTGCCCGTTGGTGTCACCGGCGCCTCCCGACGCGAGGCCGTACACCTCGACGTTCGTGGGATCGAAACCCTCTTCATCTCCGCGAACGCCGTTCTCATCGACACTCAGTCGAGCGATGATGTCTTCGAAGGTTCCGCCATCCTCCGGGTTCCACTGCAGGCCTTCGAGGTCGGCGGCCGACAGTCCCGCATCGGCGAGCATGGCGTTGTCGTAGAAGAGTGCAACAGTGTCGAAGTCCTTCGGAACGCCGTACTGTTTTCCGTCCTGGCCAACCCAGAGATCGGCGAGGCCTTCCTGGAACTCGGCACCATCGAAGTCGCTCGTCGCCTCGAGATCGTCGAGAGGCAGCAGCACACCACGGGTCACAAACTCGGGGTACTTGCTGAGGTGGTCGGTGAAAACGTCTGGACCTGCCCCGGCCACGAGACCTGCCGTCAGTTTCTGCCAGTAGTCACCCCAGCCGTACTGGGTGATCCGCACCTGGATATCCGGGTTCTCCTCTTCGAACGCGGCCGCGCACTTCTGGTAGGCCGGAAGCTGGAGGGCATCCCACAGCCAGTAGTCGAT
>JAZQRG010000023.1:0-6239 GCA_045629445.1 Mycetocola sp.
ACCTTCGCCGGGCGATGAGCATGTTCGCTCGCATCCCGGCGATTGTCGCTTACGACCAGCGCCGCCGCCGGGGGCTCGAGCTCGTTGAGCCGCGCGACGACCTCGCGTATTCAGCCAACTTTCTCTACATGACCTTCGGTGAGGTGCCCGAACTCGTCGTCGTGAACGCGTTCGACGTGTCGATGATCCTCTACGCCGAGCACTCCTTCAACGCATCGACGTTCACCGCTCGCGTGATCACCTCAACCCTGGGTGACCTCTACTCAGCGGTCGTTGGCGGCATCGGCGCGCTCAAGGGTGCACTGCACGGCGGAGCGAACGAAGCGGTCATGCACGCCTTCGACGAGATCGGTACGGCAGATCAGGCCGAGGCATGGCTCGAGCAGGCGCTCGCCGACAAGCGCAAGATCATGGGTTTCGGGCACCGGGTGTACAAGAACGGCGATTCGCGCGTGCCGACCATGAAGGCAGCGCTCGACTCGCTCGCTGAGTACTACGACCGGCGCGACATGGTCGAGCTGTACGACGCGCTCAACGACGCGATGACGAGCCGCAAGAACATCAAACCCAACCTCGACTACCCGTCAGGCCCGGCGTACCACCTGATGGGCTTCGACACCCTGACGTTCACTCCGCTGTTCGTCGCGGCGCGGGTCGTCGGCTGGACGGCGCACATCATGGAGCAGGCGGCGTCGAACGCGCTGATCCGACCCCTGTCGGAGTACAACGGACCGGACGAGCGCCACATCTAACCCCGAGTTGCTGGGTTTGCACGGGTGAGGTGCCCTGCAACCCGTGCAAACCCTGCAACTCGCGCTGCGCCGCGTCAGGCCTGCGGCACCGGCTCCACCGGTCCGAAGGCGAACAGGCCGTCAGGGTCGTAGGTCCGCCGAGCCTGGGCCAGGCGTTCGAACGTCTCGGGCGGCCACGCCTGGGCAAAATGCTCAGGGGTCTCGACGTACGGCGAGAAGTTGATGTTGGTCTCGGGTGAGATCCACCGCTTCGCGCGCTGGAGGAACGCGTTCGCGACCACAGGCATCCGTTCAAAGAGCGGCGGAACGACACCGATCAGGGTGAAGGTGAATGCGCTGTTGCGACCGCCGACCGCCGAACCGCCCTCGACGTCCTTCTGCGTCGCTGCGCCCAGCTGGCGGAGTTCGACCGAGACGAACGGGGAGTCGGCGTCCGGTCCGAAGCTCGCGAGAAGCTCGGTCACAAAGTCCTGGTCGATGGGCTTGAGCAGGGCGCCGAGATCCCAGATCGGGCTCGGATCGTCGGGGTCGGCGTGAATGGACCCCATTGCCGTTGCGGGAATCTCGGCGACGCCGTCGAGGTATACCGGTGCTGCCTGCCGCAATGGCTGCAGGAGTTGAGCACCGACCTCGGGGTCGCCAGGGTAGGCGAATCGCACGGCGAGAACGAAGCGGCCGCGGAAGGGCTCGGGAATCTGCTCGATCGGCGGCATCGACAGCAGTGCGACCGAGCTCGTCACGTCATCCGGCGCGGTCGCGGTCCAGTCCACCCACGCCCGGAGAGCGGTCTCGACGTCGGGAGTGTCGAAGAAGAGGCTTCCGGCGTAGAGGCTCACGAGCGGCACGAGCTCGAGCCGCATTTCAGTGACGACGCCGAGCCCGCCCTTGCCGCCGCGCAATGCCCAGAACAGCTCGGGGTTTTCCGCTGTTGTCGCGATCGCCACTGTGCCGTCCGCGACGACCACCCGAAACCCGCGAACCCAGTCCGCACTGAACCCGTGGCTTCGGGCGAGTGGACCGAGCCCACCGCCGAGGGTGTACCCGACAGCGCCAACGTGCGGTGACGAGCCCGTGACCGGGGCGAGTCCGTACGGAGCGGCAGCGTCGATGACGGCACTCCACCTCGCCCCCGCGCCGATCGTCGCGATGCGCTCGTCCGTGTCGATCGACACGGTGTCGAGGCGGGAGGTGAGGATCAACAACCCCGTTGTGATCGGCTTCCACGCGCCGTGACCCGTCGATTGCACGCTGACCGGGAGTTTGTGCTCGGCGGCGAACCGCACGGCGGTGGAAACGTCGGCCTCGTCGGCCACAAGCACGGCGAGCTCCGGCTCGTGCACGATGAGGGTGTTCTGGGCGGCTACGTGTTCGGCCATCCCTGCGTCGCCGCGCTCGAAAACCTCACCGGTCACGGCTGCGCGGAGGGCCGAGACCTCGCTTGTCGATAGTGTCATGCGCGAACTCTACGCAGGCCGTCCCGTGCCCCGCCAGCCCAAAATCAGCCACACTGACCTCGTCCCCGGACAATTCAGCACCGGTCGGAACGGCCGCAGCCGGCCGCGGTGTGGCGGCTCGCAATGCCGGCGTGTCGGTGCCCGTCACGTATCGTGGTGCGCATGCACACCCTCGCGGATCCCGGGCTGCGCTCGCGATATAGCCCACGGCATCCGCTTTCGCTCTCGAAAACTCTCTCCCCGCTCTCGCGCGGCGGCGACGGTCCGTGCTTCCGGCGGACGGCAACCGGTGCGTGGCTCACCCTTCGCACCCCAATCGGGCCGGCGACCCTGCACCTCGACCAGTCTCCCGACGGGGTCGAGATCGGCGCCTGGGGCGACGGCGCCGAGTGGGCGCTCGACGGTGTGCCTGAGTTGCTCGGCAGTCGCGACAACTGGGATGACCTCGACCTCAGCCGGAGCCCACTGCTCACCGAGGTCCGCCGCCGCAATCCAGGGCTGCGGCTCGGCCGCAACCGGCTCGTGTTCGAGATGCTCGTCCCAGCAGTGCTCGAGCAAAAGGTCACCGTCGTTGAAGCGTGGCGCGCGTGGCGCAGTCTCGTTCGCAGGCACGGCGAAGCGGCACCGGGCCCGGCACCGGACGGCATGGTCGTCGCGCCAGCGCCGGACACCTGGCGCCTCATCCCGAGCTGGGAGTGGCACGAGGCCGGGGTCGGTCCGCAGCGATCGGAAACCGCCGTCCGGGCGAGCCGGGTCGCCGACGCCCTCGAACGCACGCTCTCAGCGGGCGACGATCCGCTTGCCGAATCGCTCGCGGCATCCGCTCGCCTGCGCAGCCTGCCGGGCATCGGGGTCTGGACGGCGGCCGAGGTGACGGCACGGGCCCATGGAAACCCGGATGCCGTGAGTTTCGGTGACTACCACCTCGCGTCGACGGTCGGAATGGCCCTCACCGGCTCGCCGGTCGACGACGACGGCATGCGCGAGTTGCTTGCGCCGTGGGAGGGCCAGCGTCAGCGCGTTGTGCGGCTCATCCTCGCGAGCGGGATCGCGAAGCCGCGCCGTGGGCCGAGGATCACGATCCAGGACCACCGCAGGCACTGACGCTCGGGCGAGTGTTGCGTGCTCGAGGACAGGGTGCGCCGCGCTCGGCCGAAAAGGGTCGTGTTTGGTCACGAAGTCGAGCCGTTTCTGGCGGAGCAGCGATTCGGACGTGGCCTGTGCAGCCTTTTCTGGCCGAGCAACAGCTCGAGCAGTGCGGTTAGAGCGAGGTGGGTTGCCGTAGCAGTTCCTTGGCGCGGTACATTTCGACGTCCGCCCGCTGGAGGATTTCGGAGGCTGTGGTGCCCCGCGCGGCGACGGCGGTGCCAACCGACGCCGTGATCGAGAGTGAGATGCCGCCGATCGTGATCGGCTCAGCGATCGCGGCGCACACGCGGTCTGCGACAATCGCTGCCTCGTCAGCACCGGCGTTCTGGCACAAAACGACGAACTCGTCACCGCCCAGCCGTGCGACGACATCGTCGGGTCTGGTCGCCGCCACGATGCGTTCTCCGACGAGGGTGAGGAGCGAGTCGCCGACGTCGTGCCCGTGTGAGTCGTTCACGGTCTTGAACCCGTCGAGATCGACGAAGAGCAGTCCGAGCTGGTGCTCGGTGCTTGCCGTGTCCAGCGCGTGCGTGAGCTGGCGGATGATGTTGCGCCGGTTCGGCAGTCCGGTCAGCGCGTCATGCATCGCCAGGCGCGCGAGCGAGGATTCTGCCCGCCGCAGCAATGCGCCCTCGATGGCGCGACCGAGCTCGGCCGCTTCGCCAACCAGGTCGCCCCACGGCTCGGCGGTGTCCGAGACGCTGTCGGTCCAGGACGAGAACGACGTGCGCGGTGACAGCACGGTTTCCCGGTTGGCGCTGGACTGATCGCCCAGCCAGGAAACGGTCTTCAGGATCTCATTGCGGAAGAAGGCGATGTAGTCCCCGTTGCCACCGACCCGCACAACGAGCACGCCGGCGGATGTCGCGCCCACGTCCGCGAGGTCGGGATGCTCGACGGCGAGAGCATCGCTCGCTAACGGTTCGTCCGACCAGGTGTTCTTCGCGTAAGCGATAAGCCGCTCACGTTCACTCGCCGGGGGTACGTCACCGACCGTCGAACTTCTGCCTTCGAGCCGGACAGCGACCCCGTCGGCCTCGATGACGTCCTGCACCGAGACCGATCCGCCCAGCAATGACTCGACCATGTCGTCGGTTGCCATGATCTGGCTCATCAGGAGAGATCGTGTGCTTCGAACGGAGACCTGCCGAGTCAGTTGCTCGACCCGGTCAAGAGCGCTGAGCTGCAGGGCAAGCTGGTTGGCAAGCACTTCGATGCCGCTTCGCAGGAGGAAGGGCATCCGAAGCACGGAGCGATGCGCGCAGGTGATCATCCCGACCAGTTCGCCGTTTCGCACCATCGAGATGGACAGTGTGGATTCCTGTCCCATGTTGCTCATGAACTGCAGGTGGTGGGGTGAGACACTCCGCAGTTCGGCGCTGCCGAGGTCCAGTCGCGAGGCCACCGGCTCGTCGGCGTCGGTCAGCAGGTCAACGCTTGAGCGGGAGGTACCGACGATCGCTCGCGAGAGCTTCGTCAGATACAGTTCACGTGCTTGGCGCGGAATGTCGGATGCCGGAAAATGCAGCCCGCCGTACGGCTCCATGTCGACTGCATGGTCGTCAGCAACGATCTCGCCGTGGCCGTCCGGATGGAAGTGGTAGATCATCACCCGGTCGAAACCGGTGATCTTGCGGAGACCGGCGGCGGCTTCAGCGCGGAGGTCGTCGACTCGGGTGCTCAGCGTAAGGCGGTGAATCAGCGCGTAAAGCGCGGACGTTGACCGCGGCGAAAAATCGGCAAGTACCGGCTCGAGTTCGATGATGACGAATCCGTCGACCGAGTGCATGATCGCGTCGAACGACCGCTCTCCGACGACGAGGCGCAGGGGGTTCACTCCACCCGCTGGACGCAAAACGGATGCCCGAACCTCACGGTCGAATTCATCCCCGGTGATCTCGGCGAGCGGGCGTCCAAGCAGCGGTGACGAGATCCCAAGCACCTCGGCGCAATTCGCACTCACGATTGTCACCAGGAAGGTGCGAGGGTCGATAGCGATCAGGGCGCCGTGCGGCTGAATAGAGCCGGGGGTGCGGATGGGTTCCCTCGCGCACTGGTCGAGCCTGAGAAGTTCTGCGGGGCTGAGGCGGGTGTGCCTGACCTCGGCGGTACCCGTGTTCGTCGTGGTCATTCCTGCCTCCCCCATGCTCCGAAATGCGAGGAGCACTCGCCTACACTACGACACGATGTGCACTGCACTCTTCACAGCGGAGCAGGAGATCGTCTATTCGCTCTCGAGCAGCGCCATCGCTGCATTGTGTCCGCCGATGCCCGATACCGCTCCGCCCCGGCGCGCTCCCGAACCGCACACCAGCACGCGAGGGTGGTCCGTTGCGACACCCCAGCGTGCGGCCGGGGTATCGAGCGGAGCATCATCCTCGCTGAATGGCCAGTCGAGACCGCCGTGGAAGATGTTGCCGAGTGGCATCCCGACCGCCCGCTCGATGTCGAGAGTCGTCTTGGTTTCGATGCAGGGCCTGCCGGCGGCATCCGTCACCAGCAGGTCTTCGATCGGTTCGGCGAGTACCGAGTTGAGTGATGACAGCACGGCGGCCTGCAGCCGGGCGCGCATCTCGTCGTTGTTCTCGGCGGTGACGAGCCGCGCCGGGGTGTGCAGCCCGAAGACAGTGAGGGTGTGTGCGCCGCTCGCGCGAAGTTCCGGCGACAGAATCGACGGGTCGGCGAGCGAGTGACAGTAGATCTCGCAGGGCAGCGGGCTCGGGATGCCGCCTTCCGCGGCGACAAGATACGCGTCGTCGAGTTGCGCCCACGACTCGTGGATGTGGAACGTGCCGCCGAACGCGGCCTCTGGGGTCACCGCTTCGTCCCGCAACCGTGGCAGTCGCGACAGCAGGAGGTTCACCTTGACCTGGGCGCCCTCGCG
>JAZQRG010000024.1:0-6635 GCA_045629445.1 Mycetocola sp.
GGCCCGCTGCTCGGCCCCGCGCTCGCTCCGGTGGGCCCACTTCGGTAGCGTCCCGCGTTGCGACGACAAAAACGGCTGGGTTTCTCGAGGAAACCCGGCCGTTTGTGGCTGAGGAATGCGCGTTCAGCCGTTTCTGGCTGAGCGGGAACTACCGGACGTAGCGAACCTCGTGAATTTCCTCGCCGAGGACCGGCTCGGTGTGTTCGGCGCCGTCGGCGACGAACCCGTTCTTCTCGTAGAAGTGGCGGGCGTGGGTGTTCGCCGACGAGACCCAGAGGTATGCGGGCGTTTCGCCGATGGCTGCATCGAAGAGCTTCTGGCCGGTGCCCGTGCTGCGGAATTCGGCGAGCATGTTGATGAAGTAGAGCTCGCGGTGGCGGGGCGCATCGGCGTCGCGAGCCGGGCCTGAACCGGAGAATCCGATGATATCTCCGTCGAGAACGGCGGCGAACTGGAGGTACTCCGGGCCCTGGTTCATCCAGTGCGTCCAGAGCTCGGCCATGCGGCGTGGTGAGAGGTTCTCGAGCGCGGCCTTCGAGATGATCTCGTCGTACTGTTCGTGCCAGCACTGCGCGTGAACGCGGCCGAGTGACTCGGCGTCGACATCACGGACCGGGCGGACAATGACATCGCGGAGGGGGGTGACAATAGCTTCGCTGCTCATACCGTGACCATACCCCGTGCTTCGCGTGCCGTGAAATCGACGGGAATGGGACTTGACATCTCGGGTCGGGACCGGAGTCGCACATACGAAAAACACCGGCCGGCTGGCACTCGCGAGAGTACCAACCGGCCGGTGCCGATGGTGAAAGGCGTGCTTAGCTTCCGCTGGAGACCCGGCGGTTGGTGCGCTGTCCGCCGGACGATGCACCGCCCGATGATGCGGGACGAGCGGAACGCTCGGGGCGAGCCTGTGCGGGGCGAGCCTGTGCCGGACGACCGGATGCTGCGCCCTCGTGGCGGCGACCCGTTGCTCCTGCAGACGACGTTGAGTAGTCGCGCGAACCCGAGCCCGAACGCGAGCGCCCAGCGCCCTGGCCTTCGCGCCCGCTGCGCTTGCGCTGAGCGTTCGCACCCTGTGAGCGTCCGCCACCCTGCGCCTGAACGACGCGGGGGACCGGCTTGACATACGCGGCGACCTCACCGACGAGAGCGGTGACTTCGGCGCTCTTCGCCGTGACGTGAACCGGGGTTACCTTGATCTCAGCCTTGCGGAGAAGAACGGCGAGGTCCTTCTTCTGGGTCGGAAGGCAAATGGTGACGACGTCTCCAGCGCTGCCGGCACGAGCCGTGCGGCCGGAACGGTGCAGGTACGCCTTGTGCTCCATGGGCGGGTCGACGTGGATGACGAGTTCGACGTCATCAACGTGCACGCCGCGAGCCGCGACATCCGTTGCCACGAGGACACGGGCTGATCCGTCGCTGAATGCGGCGAGGTTGCGGTCACGCTGCGGCTGCGAGAGGTTGCCGTGCAGGTCTACGGCCGGGATGCCGGAGTCGGTGAGCTGCTTGGCGAGCTTCTTCGCGTGGTGCTTGGTGCGCATGAAGAGGATGCGACGGCCGGTTCCCGAAGCGAGGGTCTCGATGAGATCCTTCTTCGAGTCGGCGCCTGACACCTCAAACACGTGGTGGGTCATGGCGGAGACGTGGCTGGTTGCCTCATCGACCGAGTGGAGCACCTCGTTGTGGAGGAAGCGGCGGACGAGCTTGTCCACTCCGTTGTCGAGCGTCGCCGAGAAGAGCAGGCGCTGTCCGTTGGATGGCGTCTTGTCGAGGATGCGCGTGACGACGGGGAGGAAGCCGAGGTCGGCCATGTGGTCGGCCTCGTCGAGAACGGTGATCTCAACGGCGTCGAGGTTGACGAAGCCCTGCTTCATGAGGTCTTCGAGGCGACCGGGGCAGGCAACGACGATGTCGACGCCGGCCTTGAGCGCGGTGACCTGGCGGGTCTGGTTGACGCCACCGAAGATGGTCGTCGTGTTGAGGCCGTATGCCGCTGCGAGTGGGGTGAGTACAGCCGAGATCTGGGTGGCGAGCTCACGGGTCGGTGCGAGCACCAGGCCGAGCCGGCGGCCCGGGCGGCGCTTTCCGCCGGCGAGCTTGCCGCCGAGGCGTGCTGCCATCGGGATGCTGAACGCGAGCGTCTTGCCCGAGCCGGTCTTTCCGCGACCGAGAACGTCGCGGCCGCCGAGGGTGTCGGGGAGCGTGTCGATCTGGATCGGGAAGGCGAGGGTCTTGCCGTCTGCGGCGAGAGCCGAGACGAGCGCGGCGGGAACGCCGAGTTCAGCGAAAGTGGTGTCTGGAACAGTTTCTGACAAAGTGGTGCCTTTCGGGGCAGCATCCCGTACGGATCTCGACAGGCGAAATCGCTGGAGCGGGAGTAAGTGGCGAAGGTGGCGAAGGCCACATCCGTTCGCCGTATGAAGAGTCATCGACCCGGAACTCGTGTGAGTTTCTCGGGGAGAGAGGAAGCGTTCTACGACGCAAGGGGCACGATTATGGGCCCGCAAGTTCCTCCAGTCTAGCGGATGCCACACAGTCGCTGCTGGCAGGACGCCGTTAACGGCTGTCAGGGCTGCTTTCCGCGCAATCCATACTTGTCGAAAAATTGTCTGGCGATCTGAATCAGAGACCCTATAGGATCGAGGATTGTTAGTCCTGTCGCAGCACAAGCAAGGACATCGGCCGTTTTACGAAGGAGTAAACGATGACGACAACCGCACCAAAGTCCGCCCCCTCGCCGGTTCGGCGGACCATGAAGAATCTCCGTTGGTGGATTCTTGGCTGGGCTCTCCTGGCAGGGATCATCAATTACATGGACCGAAGCGCGATTTCGATCGCGGCACCGGAATTGATCGCCGACCTGGGCCTCACTCGAACGGACATCGGACTACTCGGCACCGTCTTCTCCTGGACCTACGCGTTCTCCCAGCTGCCAGCGGGCTATCTGGTCGACAAGCTGGGCGCGCGTCGGATGTACTTCATCGCCATCGCGGGCTGGAGTATCGCCACGGCACTGATGGCGGTCGGAACGAAGCTCTGGCACTTCGTAACCTTCCGTGCTCTCCTCGGCCTGATGGAAGCTCCGAACGGACCGGCATCCGCGAAGCTCACGGCGGACTGGTTCCCGCGTTCTGAAAGAGGGCAGGCCACCGCGATCTGGGACAGCGGATCGAAATGGGGCCCGGCAGTTGCCCCGCCGGTTCTCACTTTCTTCCTCATCACATTCGGGTGGCAGTCGATCTTCGTTTTCCTCGGAGCCATCGGAGTTGTGCTCGCCGTCGCCTTCTACTTGTTCTACCGGATGCCGGAAGAACACCGTCGTGTCTCGGAAGAGGAACTCGCGCACATCAAGTCAGAGCGTGACATCGAAGAGTCCGGCAACACGAAGGCCTCGTGGATCAGCCTGTTCAAGTACCGCCAGGTGTGGGGGATGATGGCCGGCTTCTTCTGCGTCATCTGGATCTGGAACATCTTCATCGTTTTCCTGCCTCTATACCTGCAGGATGCACACGGAGTGACGATCGCCGGCACCGGTATCCTTGCGGCGATTCCTTACCTTGGTGCTGCGATCCTTGGCATCACGGGTGGCTGGCTGATGACGCGTTATACGAAGCGATCGGGCCGGGATGCGCTCACAGCAAAGCGCTACTTCATGTCGGTTGCTGCCATCGTCGCGGGTATCCTCGTCGTTCTCATTCCGTTCCTCCCGACACTCCCCCTCGCGCTCGGCGTGATGACGATCGCCCTCGGGTTCGTGGCTACGATGCAGGCCGCCGCATGGGCGATGCCGGGCGACATCGTTCCCCGGAGCCAGATCGCCTCTGTCGGTGCAATTCAGAACTTCGGTGGCTACTTCGGGGGCGCGTTCGCACCGTTGTTGACCGGCGTGATCTACGACGCGACCGGGTCGTACACTCCCTCCTTCGTCATCGGCGGCATCATTGCATCCCTCGCCGCCGTCGCGTACACAGTTCTCGTGCGCAAGCCGATCACCGCACAGAAGCCCGTCACGGCATGAGTGCACAGTTGACTGAGAGGAGGGACCCGTGACGTCGATAAGCCAACCGCTGAACGCGTTGTCCACCCCAGCCGATTACCGGGTCGCGGTCACCGCTGATGTCGTCCGGCCCGACGGATCATCGGTTCACGGTGACTTGGGACTTAACCGCTTGTCCGACCGCGGCATCGACTGGTCGGTGTTGCCCGGCGACGCGCCGACCTTGCCACCGGGCTACTTCGATGACGTGGACGCCGTGCTTGTGATGGGGCACACCCATTTTGGCGCGGAGACCGTGGACCGCACTCCGAGGCTCCGCCACATCGCTCGTTTCGGGGCGGGATACGAGACCATCGACCTAGACGCATGCACTCGAGCGGGGGTCGTCGTCACCAATACGCCGACGGCCATCCGTCGGACACTCTCGACCGCTGCGGTTGCGATGATCCTCGGCGTCACCCACCACATTGTCCCGAAGGACCGGATGGTGCGTGAATCGCGGTGGGAGGACCGGGAACACTTTCGCGGTGTCGGTCTCGAGGGTCGAACCCTCGGAATCGTGGGATTCGGGAGTGTGGGCGCGGATGTTGCACTGTTGATGCAGAACTTCGACATGACAATCATCGGCACCAACCGCAGCGGAAAGAGCGCGGCGGCGGAGACGCTGGGTGTCGAACTGGTGTCGTTGGGGAACCTGCTGGAGAGATCTGACGTCGTTCTCCTCACGGCGGCGCTCACTCCAGAGACAACGGGGATGATCGACGCGGAGGCCCTGCGACGGATGAAACAGACGGCGTTCCTGGTGAACGTCGGTCGGGGGAAGCTCGTCGATACGGATGCCCTTCGCGACGCTCTTCTCGAGGGCCGCATCGCGGGCGCTGGTCTGGACGTGTTCGACCCGGAGCCACTCAGGGCGAACGACCCAATCCTCGAACTGGACAATGTACTGCTGAGCCCCCATGCGCTCGGCTGGACGGACCAGTTCACCGATGCCGTCTCGACGGCTGCGCTCGATGCGATCATGGCGATCGCTGACGGGAGGGGCACGAGCGCCGTGCTGAATCCGGAAGTGTTCGAGACCGATGCGTGGCGGGCAAAGGTCTCGGGCGAATAGACCCTGTGTCTCCCGGCCCCGTCGCGCGTATCAGTGCGAGGCGGGGCCTTTCCCTGCATCGGCGGTGCCCTGCTCCGGTTGCTCCGGCTGCTCCGGCTGCACCGGCTCGAACGCCCAGTTCGGCGCCATCTGCGCGAGGCGTACCCCGCGTACCTGCCACATCGTCCAGAGCGGCATCCAGAGTGCGACGGCGGCTGGCCCGGTGATGTCGAGTCGGTCCCGGTAGAGCGTCTTGCCCGGCTCGCCCGGTGCCGGTGCGACGGCCATGCGGTGCCGCCAGCTGTCGAGCAAGGAGAGCGGGCCGGTGAGCGGGCGACCGGAGTCAACGAGAATTCGTACCCCAGGCATCCGTTTCAGGTCGAAATCCAGGTCGATGAGCTGGCGACCGACCGGAACGGCGCCAGCGGCCTTCATCGTGACCTCCATCGAGCCCGGTTCCCACAGGGTGGGCATCGGCCTGTTCGGGTCGAGCTCGAGCAGCGGTGCGTACAGCTCCCGAAGAACGGCGGGGGAGCGCAGTGCACGCCACGCGTCGTCGGGCTCGCAGTCGAGGATCAGCTTCAGTTGGACTCGCATGAGCCCAGTCTGGACCTTTTCACCGGTTCCCAGCTGGCAGATGCCTCTGTACTCCAGGGAATGCGATAAACAGGGGGGATGGCGATTCGGTACTGGCTGGCGGTGGCGTCGCGCGACCACGTGTACAACGCCGTCGATCTCGGCATCGCCCAGGTGAACCACGGCCAGCGCGGAGGACTCGACGCGATGGGTGAGGCGGACGGCATCGTCTATTACTCGCCGAAGGCCACCTACCCCGACGGTGAGACGCTCCGTGAGTTCACCGCGATTGGGCGCGTCGCCTCTGGTATGCCGTACCAGGCGCTGTCGCTCGACTGGCGCCCGTGGCGTCGCCGCGTCGACTACGAACGGGACGCTGAGCCGACTCCGATCCGGCCGATGCTCGGCATGCTCGACTTCACACGGAACCAACCGCAGTGGGGCTACCAGCTGCGGCGGGGTCTTCTCGAGATCTCGAGGCACGACTTCGAGGTGATCCGGCAGGCGATGCAGCGACCGTCGGCCGATGACCGCCGGTGGCCGGAACCCCGACGTTAGACGGCGTAACAGTACATTCGATGAACGGATGCCGCGGCTAGCCTTGATCCATGCCTGAACTCCTCGCACCCAGCCTGCCGACCGCCCAGTCGAAGTACCAGGTGCGGTTCGACGTCGGTTTCAACGGCCTTCGACGCATTGGTGCTGCCGACATCGTCGTGTGGGTCGACTCGCTCGCACTCGGTGATCCTCAGGCGGTCGTCGGGGCGCTCGCCGAATCGGCGAGCGCGGTGGCTGCGGATCTGACGAACCGGAGTGCCGTCGCCCGGTGGGTGCTCGACCAGCAGGTGCAGCGGGGACGTCGTGTGTCGATCGCCGTCGTTGCAGCCGGACGGGACGGAGGATTTGCGAGCAATGACCTCCTCGCTGCCGGTGCCGTCATCGACGCGCTCACGGCTCTCGGAATCG
>JAZQRG010000025.1:0-5735 GCA_045629445.1 Mycetocola sp.
AAGGAAAAAGTTAAGCGCTTTACTCAGGGGGTCGATTTCAGGTCCAACTTCCCTGAGCCACCGGCATCCGTGCGTCTGATTCACCGCCTGATCTGTGTAAGACTTCGAGCCAGACGCTGAAAAACCGGCGGTCGGCGAGCACCAGCCGCCGGGAATATCCACGACACGACGGAAGGGACGCGATGGCCACAATGCAGGACGTCGCGCGCCTGGCGAAAGTCTCGATCGCGACCGTGTCGTTCACCGTCAACAACAGCAAGCCGGTGTCGCCCGCCACGCGCGCCAGGGTCGAGGCGGCGATGCAGGAGCTTGGGTTCCGCCGCAATGCGGTCGGCCGCGCGCTTGCCAGCAAACGGACCCACATCCTGGCGCTGCTCTATCCCGCGCTGCAGCACCGGTTTCGGGGCACCGTCGTCGACTTCTTCACGAGCGCGGCGAGCACCGCGAGTGAACACGGCTACAACCTCGTGCTGTGGCCGGCGAGCAACGACGCCGAGCTCGACGAACTCACCGCAACCGGACTCGTCGACGGCGTTCTGCTTATGGAAGTGCAGGTTGACGACCCGCGCGTCGAGCAACTGGAGAAGCTGAACACACCGTTCGCACTCATCGGGCGCACTGCGGATCCCTCTGCCCTCGACTACGTCGACATTGACTTCGAGAACACGGTCGCCGCCGCCGTGGACCACCTCGTCGAACTCGGCCACACAGCAATCGGCCTGCTCGATGGCGGGGTCGGTCGTGATGCCCTCCGCGGCTACGGCCCCGTGGTGCGTGTTCGCGCTGCCTTCGAGAAGGAAATGACCGATCGCGGGCTGAAACCGTTCCTCACGACCTGCGACGAGAGCCCAGCGGCCGGACGCGCAGCGGCACCCGACCTGATCGCACAGGCACCCCACCTGACCGCGCTCCTGCTCATGAACGAGCACGCCGGCCCAGGCCTCGTCACCGGACTTCACCGACTCGGCGTCTCAGTGCCGGGCGACCTGTCGATCCTGTCAATGGCATCGTCACGCGAAATGGCGAGCATGAGTGACCCGGAGTTGACGGTCCTGAGCGCGCCGAGCGTCGAACTCGGCCGACGCGGGGTCGAGCTGCTCATTGACCAGCTCGAGGGGACTCAGGATCACGACCGGCAGGCACTCGTGATGTGCGCGTTTGAGCCGGGCAATTCGACGGCCCCGCCTCGCCCCGCCGCTCGAACCTAGGCAGTCAGGCGCGCAGCACCGCGAAATCGGGATGCCGCTTGAGCGCAGCCTCACCCGCACTCCCCCACACCATGAGCACCGCGACCGACTCCGCGTGCTCGCTGACGACCAGAAGCGGGGCTCCGTCGCGCACCCGCAGCACGACAGCGCCGGGGATGAGGTGAACGGCTGTGATGTCCGCGTAGGGCACGTCGATGAGCTCATCGGTGTGGCGAACGAGGAACCGCCGATCGGTAGCGGCAATTTTTGCGTCGCGGCCGGGTCGCCAGCCGCGTGCCGGGTGACCGGAGCTCCGGCCGGGAGGGAGCACCAGCCCGCGCGCGGCCGACAGGAGGGTGCGCTTTCCCGGAGCGAGCTGGCTGTGCCGCGCGACGAGCGCGGATTCCGCGATGAAAACCAGCTCAGTGGCATCCGTAGGGATTTCGAGGCTCTTTGTGGTCTGCGGGAGCAGTCCGTTCGAGAGTGACCACAACAATTCACTGCCCTGACGGATGCCAGGAGTCGTCGGGCGGGCAGCCTCCCGTGCCTCGTGGCGACGGATGTGAACGGCGCGGATGACGAAGAACAGACAGACGGCCGGCACAAGGATGGCGAGGACGAGGGCAGATTCGGAGACGAACCACCGCACAGTGGACGCCGGGCCGTCGGACGTTTCCATGGCGATCCAGATCGAGCCGAAGCCGACGAGCGCGACAAGGCCGATTGCCAGGGGCACCAGGGGGCCAGATCGCCGTTTCACGCTCCTAATCTACGGGCTACCACCGTGTCAAACATCCGGGGTGAAACCGCAACCCCTTGCATTGGGGCTCGGCCGAGGCCTTCACTTGAAGAACGGCGACCCTTCACTTGAAGAACGGCGACAGAGAGAGGACCCGCTCCAATGAGTACTCCCGAAGAACGAGACAGAGCGGCTGCACGAGCCGCCGCCGACCGGAATGACGGCACCGAAGCCAAGGCCGCTGTTCCCGCTGAGGCACAAAAGTCATACCGAGAAGACGTCATCGAACGCGAGAAAGAACGCTTCGGCGGCATGAAATTCGGTTCGGCATTCTTTGGCTGGTTGAGCGCAACCGGACTCACCGTCATCCTGAGCGCCGTGATCGGCGCGATAGTTATCGCGGTCACCGGAGGCATCGAGGATGCCGCCGACGAGACATTGAACGCTCAGTTCGGTGATGTCTTCGTCTCAGCGATCGTTGTACTCGCCGTGTTGTTCATCTCCTACTACTGCGGTGGTTACGTCGCGGGTCGAATGGCGCGCTTCGCTGGGGCCAAACAGGGCATCGCTGTGTGGCTCTGGGCTGTGATCGTCGCGATCGTTCTCGCCATCGTCGGCCTGATTGCCGGAACCCAGTTCACGGAAGTGGCCGGCATCAGTGCCTTCCCACAGATTCCCACCACGGCTGAGGACTTCTCGGTCAGTGGCATCGTCACAGCGCTGCTTGCGTTCGTGGTAACCCTCGTCGGCGCAATCCTCGGCGGACTCGCCGGGATGCGCTTCCACCGTCGTGTCGACCGTGCCGGTCTCGGCCGCTAGCCCCAAGGAGAACACTCATGCTTGATTCACGAGACATTGGTGGCCTGCAGGGTGCACCCCTGCACGGAGCCGGTAACGAAAAGATCGGCAACGTGGCGCAGGTCTTCGTCGATCCTGAGACGGGAAGCCCCAACTGGGTCACCATTAAGACCGGTTTCCTTGGACGCCACGAGTCGTTCGTTCCGCTGGCAAATGCCAGCTGGGACGGGGAGATTCTGCGAACAGACCTAGACCGTGAGACCGTGCTCGAAGCTCCGCGCCTGAACGCCGACGAGGGGTTGAGTCCTCACAACGAGGAAGCGCTCAACCGGTACTTCGGCCTCAGCGATGTCGACACCGACGGCGGGACCGCGCGGCCGGCCGAGGAGTATCCGGAGCACCCCGAACTGATGGAGCAGGCCGCCGCTCGCCAACGTGACGAAGACGCGGCTGGTGCCGACGCTGCCCGCCCGGGCGACGCGCCTGTCGCGGGCGCCACTTCTGCGCCGGCCCACCGCGCTGCTGACGCGACCGATCACGGCCATTCCGATGGCGATGGCGATGTTCGTCCAGCTGACCGGGACGCAACGGCCACGCCCGTCACCCACAACGCCGATGTTGACGCCGACGTTCGGTCAGATGACCGCAGCCGCGCGAGCACACCGGTACCGTACGATGCCGCCGACACGCGTGCCGGGAATGGAGAACGCAACGACGATGGCGCCGACCTCACGCCCCCTGACCCCGCCGGTCAAACGGCGGGTCTCAACGCACCGCCGCGCCGCACTGGACCTCGCCACGCGGCAACGCGCGACACCACATCGTGACCTGCGGCGTCGCTCGCTAGTTTCCGGCACTCGCCAGAGCTTGAGCGGGCACCGAGCCGTGATTGTGGCGCATCAACCAAGGAGGACAGCGATACCGTCCGGCACCCAGCCGTTCACCATCTCACAATGCACACCGATAGAAAGCCGACGCCAGCGCCCGAACCGGCACTGACCTCGTGACCGACACAGCGGATTGCTCGCGATCTCGCTAGATATAACGGAAACGGAATCTGATGAACAATCCAGAATATGACGGCGAAAATTCTCTTGACTCCGAGAACCTGTCTTCGCCAGCCGATACCGCTGCAGCAACGGCGAGCGGTGCTGACGCGACAGGTCCAGATGCCGATGACGTGGCAACGCGCGCCCGCGAGCAACGCAAGGCGCTGGACGACGAGGCCATCGAAGGGGAGCACCTCGACTATTTCCTGGATCACGTTTCGGACCCCAACCGGTGATCGGCTCGGTTCGGACGGATTGAGCGGGTGCCAACGCGACTTCTCTTTCTCGCTGACACCCACGTGCCGGCCAGGGCCAGGGATCTTCCCGCTTCGGTCTGGAATGCGGTCGAGGCAGCGGACGTAGTTTTTCACGCCGGCGACTGGATCACCGAGGCCCTGCTCGACCGGATCGAAAGCAGGGCACAGCGACTCGTCGGCGTGTATGGCAACAACGACGGCGACGACCTGCAGCGCCGGCTGCCGCTCGTCGCGCATGCGGTGATCGATGGCATCCGTTTCGCGATGATTCACGAAACCGGACAGGCTTCCGGTCGGGAGAAGCGTGCAGAGCAACAATTCCCGGATACGGATGTGCTGGTTTTCGGGCACAGTCACATTCCCTGGGACACGACGAGCCCGAACGGACTGCGGTTGCTCAACCCGGGCTCCCCCACAGACCGTCGGCGACAACCGGTGTGCACCTACCTCACCGCCGTCGCCGACGCCGGCGCCCTTCGTGACGTCACCCTTGTGCCTGTCGTGCGTGAAGGGTGAGTTCAGAGCAGATCGCAACCCCCTGTTGAACACCCAGCCACCGTTCTAGCGTGAAATGACCAGGACAACGATTGGAGAATCATGAGCGATGCAGCAACCAACGGCAGCAACGGCCAGGACGCAGACGAGGTCGAAGACTCCAGCCAAACAACAGACGGACTCACGTCTGAGGGTGGCGTGTGGGGCGTTGGCGATCCGAAGGACGAGGATATGCTCGCTCGCGAGACAGTAACGAATGACGCCGTCGCGGGTGAGCCCGTCGAGCAGGACGCCGCTTTCCTCGACGTCGATGAAGCCGATGTGGAGACCTCGACCTCCGACGACGGATCCGACGACTCCGAGAACGACCAGCACCTGTTCAGCAACACCCACGGTGAGGTTGAACCGGGCACAGACAACGAAGACACGACCGTGTCCCAGGTCACCGATGCGCTTGACAGCGATGCGATCGCGTCGAGCGAAGCGCCGACGGCCGACGAAACCGGGTCAGAGCGCTAGACGCTGCAGGAGCGGAACCGCCCGTCGCCCTCACGGGGGCGGCGGGCTGTTCTGTGCGCTGACGGCGCCTCGACCGGTCTCTTCACGGATGCCCCACCTACAATGAGTTCGGGATACGGCTGGAGGGCCATTGGACGTAACAACATTCGGCGCGATAGCGCTCGACGTCGTTCTCGTCCTCGCCCTCCTCGGAGCCCTGATTCAGGGTTACAGCCGCGGATTCTTTAGAATCATTGGCGGAATAGCGGGCATGGTCGCCGGTGGTCTGGTTGCGTTCTTCCTGCTGCCGCTCATCGCCACCTGGCTGCCTGAGTGGCGGGTTCTCGCTTCTGTCGTCGCCGCCATCCTGCTCATCAGCATCGGTTACACGGTGGGAATCGCCCTCGGCAACCTCATCCGACAGCCGCTGCACAAAACTCCGCTGCGCCTCATCGACAAGCTCATCGGCGCTGCCGCGAACACCTCGGTAGCCCTCATCGTCATTTCGCTCCTCGCGTTCAGCGCACAGGCACTCGGCGCTCCGATCCTGAGCCAGTCGATGGCGTCGTCGACGGTGCTCCGCACGCTCGACGCCCTGATGCCGAAGCCGGTCGAGTCGTTCCTCGCACAGGTGCGCACCGCGGTCATGAATGACGGCCTTCCGCGGGTGCTTGAGGCCGTCGGTGTACCCGAATCGTCTCCGGCCCTGCCC
>JAZQRG010000026.1:0-2701 GCA_045629445.1 Mycetocola sp.
GTCGACCAGGCGCTGCGCCATGGGGCCGGCGCACCACTGTCAACTCTGACGCATAGCCTTGCGCCGTCCAGTCGCGCCGAGAGAGGAACCGAAGATTGTCCGAGTACGCCGTCGAGTGGGACGGGCATTTCGTCTCCCTACCGCCTGTTGTTCCAAGTGCAGGGCGGGATGAGTTCGTCTGGATCCAGAAAAGTTGGGAAGGCGAACTTGAGTACGCCAGCCGTCCCGACGTGACGCGGTCAAAGCGCGGCGTGTTCGTCGATGTCCGCCTAGTTCCGCGACCGGACAACGGCTACAACGGCTTCGCCGTCTCAATATCGCGTCCGCCGAACGGGAACTTGTCGCTCGACGATTGCCACTTGGGATACCTACTCGATTGGTTTCTAGACCGAGTCGGTATGGAAACGCTACATGCGTTGGCGCGCTATTCCGACGACGGTCAGATACGCGCGACTGGTCTCATGGCCCCAGGCTCGGGGCTCATCGAGAACCTCTGCCTCCCAAGCGGCAAGAAGCTCCGCCGTGCGTGTGAGCAATTCTTCAAGCACGTGAACACGCCGTCCCCGCACTTACGCCCCACGCTCCAAACATTGCTTGGGGTAGAACCGTATGGGGTGGCCCTGACCCGCGACGATCTCGTCAGACTCCGCACCTTCGGTAACGAGCCACCCTCAATCGAAGGCGTCTATTTGCGCTCGCAATCGTTTGGTGATCGAACAAGACCTCGAGTCTTTACAGTTCACGAGGCGACGTCCGATCGTTACCTCGGGGAGTGTGTGGGTGACATGCTTCTCCTCGATGACGAACGAACTCGGAGAACAGTCTTGGCTAAAGTCTCCGACATCCCGATCCGAGAGCCGATTCCTGAGTATCCGCTGTCAGCTCGTGACCGGTGGGCCCACGCACATCCGCCGAATGCCTTTATACGTTCTCGTACGGGTGGTCTCGACGTTCGCGCGACGAACCCGGACCGGGGAAGTTCACGGCAGACATTCGCTCAATGGAATCCACGCACGAAGGCTCTCTACGTCGAGGACCAACAGCTCGTCGGAGCGGCCGTTGCACATCTGGCGAGGGTTGGACTCGAGGTTTCGTCCGTCAACGTTCCAACTCAGTCCTGGAAGATGGAAGACGAGTTCTACTACCGCGAACGACGGGACCTGTCCGACCGAAATGGTGGCGCGGAGCAAGTCGAGCAGGGTTGGGATGCTCCGCCAAGTTGGGCGCCTGTGCTTCCGAAGTCGCTGATGAAGCGTCTGCCCCAAGGACTCATTCGTGGTCGCGAGATTCGCTGGAGCGAGAACGTTTCGCCGAGCAGTTGCGAAGTGCCCGACGAGCCCCATTTCAGGGTCCACGAGTCATTCCTTCACGCGCGTGACGGCCTCTTTCCTGAGCGCGAGCTGACCGGCGCCATCGTTCGATGCCGGTTCTGCGGAGATGCTGCCTCCGAGTTCAAGTGCCTTGGAGTTTCAGATCGCCTTGCGTATTGCCACAACTGCTTCCACCATTTCGACGGGAGTTCCGGCTTCTCGACTCTGGAGCAGGCCGCGCTGGCCGTGAGACTACTCAGCGAACGTGAGTTTGGCGGCGCACAACTCCTGGAGCGTGAACTGGATGAGTTGAGGCTCGACGTGGATTCGCCGAAGTCGTCAGATGAGATCGATCTTCTGCTCGTCGCGCGAATGGCCGTTCGTCGTGGGCGCTGGCCGTGGACAAAGGTGCTTCACGGTGCTGGCCTCTTGAAAGACGGCTACCGTGCCAGCCGAGGTGTCGTCATGGTCGCTGCGGACGACCACCTGTGCATGTCCATGCTGGAGAAGGCAGTCGATGACTTCATGTTCAAGAACGGAATCGAACATTCGCGAGAGCCGCATTATCCGTTCGATCCTGAGCTGAACCCTCGTACATTGCGACGGGGAGATTTTCTGCTCGCGGACGGCACACTCGTCGAGGTTTGGGGGTTTCCTAAAGACGCCGTGTACGCAGCGAAAATGGCAGAGAAGAGGAAACTAGCGGCGCGCCACAACATGCAACTCGTTGGGGTGACCGCCGCTGATCTTCCGCGCCTTGCGGAAATTTTTGCGAGCTGGTTGCGGCCCGGTGCGTCCGAGGAGCCAACGTGGTTGCCCCCGACGCCACAAGCCGCCAAGCGGAAGAGGACCGCGGATCCCGGAGACGATCCTCGAGGCGGCGATAATTCATATTCCAAAGCTCGTCGAGAAGAACGACTGGAACGATGTGCCGTGGCGATGGCTCACCAGTCTGCGGGCCTGTCGAAGCGCGAGATCGCGACCCTGATGGGGGTTTCGTACGACACGATTTCGCCACTGCTGCGCGATGGAAAGTTCTACGCAGATCCGTCAACAGACCGTGCGCGCTATGAACTTGCGGAACTGGCGGCGATGGCCCGCGCGGATGGGATGCGAAAGGCTGAGTTCAGGGCGGCCATGGATCTCACAGGGGCAAAGGCTCTCGAAGCGTGGAAGGACGCCGACGTGGTATTCGGTTCCAAGGCGCCGCGAACCGAAGTCTGACAAACTCGCTCGCGTCAGATTTCCGTCATGGTCCTCTCCATGCTCGGGCACGCACGAATGGCGAGTCACCCGTGCCGGCGGAACTTCGGCGGTGGCAATAGAGCGGTGATGCTTGGCCGGGGTGCACCGGCCTCGCGGGTGTGCAGAGCGGCCTCGGCGAGCTTCAG